>NZ_DAISLS010000004.1:0-263763 GCF_036820405.1 Oryzomicrobium sp. | reverse complement strand
CTAACTCCCTACGGGCCAACTCGACGGCAGCAGAGGCAAGTCGCGCCGACATTGACCTTGTCTCGAATGGATACAAAGTCCGTTCGGCTGTCTCCACTTCCGACTCGATCAACTTCACGGGAGCAGGGGGGACGCACATCTACCTGTCGATTGCTGCTTTCCCGTTTCGCTACGCCAACGCCCGCTAAGGAGCCAGCATGTTTCAACTGAATGGCCAAAAAATCCGTATCGACGTCGACCTGACCATCGGTGAGGGCGACGACGCCATTACTATTCCCGCCTTGCACCTACAAGATCCGGTGCTTCGGGCCGAATATGGGATCGTTGAGGCCACGACTGCTGCTGGTCCCCGGCCGGACGAACGCTATTACTGGGTGTCGGATCACGGTGATGGCACATACTCAAGCGAGCCGAAGGATCTGGACATCCTGCGCCAGCTTAAGCTCGACGAGATCGCTGCTATGCGCTGGACCCGCGAGGTAGGTGGCATCGATGTTGGTGGGGTACAAATCAAGACCGACCGGGAGAGCCAGGCCCAGCTCTCTAGCGCCTTCGCTTCCCTGACTGGTGGGCTTATCCCGGATACCCCATGGAAAGCGGTGGACGGCTGGGTGCGCGTTACCCTGGACGACATCCGCCCCATCGCCGGTGCCGTAGCTGGCCACGTGCGGTCATGCTTCGACTGGGAGGAGCGGGCCCAAGGTGCGCTGGATAAGCTGATCGCGGATACCCGAAAGAGCGGTGGCGATGTAGCGGAGGCAGTGATTGGATTTACGCCCCCGGCTATTTCCTAACCCTCAACGCCTGCAATTTCTTTCTGCTACGTGCAAAATTGCGGGCGTCAATTTATCTCACCGCCAGCCGCTGATTTATCGCGGCGCGCTACAGCAAGAAGGCCAAGCCCCCCGGGATCGCCACGCCCCCCACCCCGGCGGAAGCCTTCCACCGCCACCGCCAGACCCAGGGGGAACGGGCCCGGGTGCTGGGGAAGGTGCTGATTCCCCTGGATGCCGACTACCGCATCCACCTGCGCCGCGCCCCGGACGTGGCCGCCGCCTGCCTGGAAGCCTACGGCCCGGCGGACGGCCCCTCGGTGCTGTCGCTGCGCGAACTGCTCGGGCTGGTGGGCGCCCACGAGTGGCGCAAGAAGGGAGTGGAGATTGGCGCCCTGGGCGGACGCATCCACCCCTACTACGGCGTTTTTTCGCCGGTGCGCGGCGAGTACGTGGACCTGGTGGCGAGCGTGCCCCTGCCCAGCCCGGCGCCGGCCCTGGCCTTCGACATCGGCACCGGCAGCGGCGTACTGGCGGCAGTGCTGGCGCGGCGCGGCATCCCGCGCATCGTCGCCACCGACCAGGACCCGCGCGCCCTGGCCTGCGCCCGGGACAACCTGGCCCGGCTGGGGCTGGCGCGGCAGGTGGAGGTGATCGAGGCCGACCTGTTCCCGGAAGGCCAGGCGCCCCTGGTGGTCTGCAACCCGCCCTGGGTGCCGGCCAAGCCGACCTCTGCCGTGGAGTACGCGGTCTACGACCCGGACAGCCGCATGCTGCGCGGCTTTCTCGCTAGGCTGGCGGCCCACCTCGCCCCCGGTGGCGAGGGCTGGCTGATCATTTCCGACCTGGCCGAGCACCTGGGGCTACGCCCCCGGGAGCAACTGCTCGCCTGGATCGCCGAGGCCGGGCTGACGGTACTCGGCCGCCACGACGTCCGCCCGCGCCACCCCAAGGCTGGCGACCCGGACGACCCGCTGCACGCGGCACGCAGCAAGGAAGTCACCTCCCTGTGGCGCCTCGGCGCCGCCTGAGCGGGGCAGCCGGGAAGGTTCAGCCCTGGGCCTCGGGGGGCGCAATGGCATCCATCACCCGGGCCGAATAGACCAGCGCCGCCCCGGCGTTGAGGGCCACCGCCACGCCCAGGGCCTCGGCGATCTCCTCCCGGCTGGCGCCCTGCTTCAGGGCCGCCGCCGAATGTACGGCAATGCAGCCATCGCAGCGGGTGGTCACCGCCACCGCCAGGGCGATCAGCTCCCGGGTCTTGGCATCCAGGTGGTTGGTGGCCTGGCCGGCATTGCTCAGGGTCTGATAGCCCTTGACCGTCTCCGGGCTGAGGCCGGCGATTTCGCCGATGCGGGTAACCAGCTGCTTGCGGTAGGTTTTCCAGTCCAGCATGTCGATCTCCTTGTGAATGCACGGGTGCCCCGCAGGGCACCCCGGTGTCGACAGTATGCGCCGCGCAGAAATCCGCTCCACCCATCGTTCCGGCCCGCCGCCCCGGGCCGCTTCGGCTATGCTTGCCCCTCACCCGACCCCGGACCGGCCTCATGGACATCGCCCAGCTCACCACCGCCCTACAGCGCGACGCCGTCTGGGTGGTCTTCCTCAACGTGCTCATGCAGCAGGTGGGGCTGCCGGTGCCGGCGGTGCCCACCCTGCTGGTGGCGGGCAGCCTGGCCTTGGCCGGCGGCCAGGCCGGCGCCCTGCTCGGCGCGGCGGTGCTGGCCTCGGTGTTTGCCGACTGGCTGTGGTACCTGGCCGGGCGGGCCTTCGGCTACCGGGTGCTGAACGGCCTGTGCCGGCTGTCGATCAACCCCGGGTCTTGCGTATCCGAAACCGAGGAACGCTTCATCCGCTGGGGAGTGTGGTCCCTGGTGGTGGCCAAGTTCGTCCCCGGCTTTTCCACCGTGGCACCGCCCATCGCCGGCGCCCTGCGCATGCCCCTGCCGAGCTTTCTCGCCGCCGCCGGCCTGGGTGCGGCGCTCTGGGCCGGTGCCGCACTGCTGGCCGGCTGGCTGCTGCGCGGCCAGGTCCAGGCAGCCATCGCCGCCCTGAGCGCCAACGGCGGCCTGGTGGCGGGGGCCCTGCTGGCCGCCTTCGTCCTGTGGCTGGGTTGGAAGTTCTGGCAGAAATACCGTTTCGAGCGGCTGGCGGCGATTCCCCACATCAGCCCGGCCGAACTGCTGGCGGCCCTGGCCTCTGACCGGCCGCCCCTGCTGCTCGACCTACGCGGGGCGGCGATGATCGCCGAAACCGGCCCCATTCCCGGGGCCGTGGCCCTGCCCACCGACCAGCTGTGCCAGACCGCCGCCGCCTGGCCGAAGGACCGGCCCATCGTCACGATGTGCGCCTGTCCCGGGGATGCCACGGCGGTGAAGATGGCGCGGGAACTGCAACAGCGCGGGCACACCTCGGTGCGCCCGCTCAAGGGGGGCTACGCCGCCTGGCAGGCGGCCGCCCCCGGCGCAACACCGCCCTAGGCGCCCGGCGCCTTGGCGGCCCGATGGACCTGACGCGGCGCGCCGGGGCCCGGGTCGGTGCAGTATTTCTCGATGGCCCGCAACGAGATCGCGTAGGTGTGGCGCAGCTGGGCCTCGTCGTAGCGGTGCTCGGCCCCCACCGGGCAGGTGAGGCGGGCGACGCAGGTGGCCTTGCAGCGGGAATCATCGCGGCGGCGGTAGGCGATGCAGCGCTCCAGGGCGAACCCCTCCCCCGCCAGGGCGTCGGCCGGGCAGGCGGCGACGCAGGGCCGGCCGGCACAGCTGGCGCAGGGCGGGGCGTGGCGCAGAGGCCGCGTGGGCACCAGGTCGCTGTCGGCGAGCATGGCCAGCCGGTAGGCATACCAGGTGCCCCAGCCCGGCTGGATGCCGATCATGAAGGGGGTGGGATGGTGCCAGCCGGCCAGCTTGCCCAGGGCCTGGAGCCCCACCGGGGCGTCGCCGGGATAGACGATGCGCCACGCCCGGCCCGGGCAGCGTTCGGCGAACCAGGCGGTGGCGGTGGCCACGCTGAAATCGTCGATGGGGTCCGCCGACGCCAGGCTGGCGGCCTGCACCGCCGTCCACAGGGTCCGGCCGGCGTGGCCGAGGAGGATCAGCTGGCGGTAGCGGCCCGCCGGGTCGAAACGCCGGCGCAGGTCGGCCGCCAGTTCATCGGGCAGGGCATCCAGGTCGAACACGGCCTGGAGGTTGAGGCCCGCCCGGTCCAGGGCGGCGAAGTCGTTGGCGCTCATGCGTTCATGCCGGGTCGATCAGGGCCAGGGCCCGGGCGATCTCGTCGGCGTCGTTGGGCCGCACCAGGCGGGCGACCTCTTCGCCGTCGCGCAGGAACACCAGGGTCGGCCACAGGGTGACGCGGTAGGCCCGCCCCAGGCGGCGCCCGGGGCCATCCTCGATGACGATGCGACGCACCCCGCCGTGGCCGGCCCAGGCGGTGGCGATCAGGGGCTGGGCGGCCTTGCAGTGGCCGCACCAGGAGGCGCCGAATTCGAGCACGGCCGGCCCGGCCAGGGCCGCGATCTCGGCCCGGGTCGGCTCGGCGTTGGGGGAAGGGGGAGTGGTGGATTGCACGATGGTCGAATGCTCGGGAGCGGAGGCGATCCCGCTGCGGAAGATGGATGCCCGCCAAGCATAGCCCAGCCGAAACAGCGGGGCGGCATCCAAAACAAGAAGGCCCAAAAGAAGAAGGCCGGCAGTGCCGGCCCTCTCGCTCCTATCTACCGTAACGTCAGACTCAGCCGTGCAGGGCAGCCAACTGCTTGGCGATCACGTCGTGATTGAGCCACAGCACCGGGCCGCTCGGGGCGCCGGCCTCGTTGAACATGAGCGGGCCGGTGGCCTCGATCACCAGGGCGCTCAGGTGGTCGGTGATCAGGGCGGTGCGCTCCTTATGCAGGGCGGTGATGCCCTCGGCGGTGCCGATCATGCACTCGGCCAGCTCGGGGGTGTTGTCCATGGGCCAGGCGTCGAAGTTGCGGAAGCCGACCATGACCGGGTCGGTGTTGTAGCGGTTGAGGGTGGCGAGCACCTCGGCCAGGGAGGCCTCGTCCTTGAGCAGGGCCTGACAGGCCGCCCACTGTGCTTCGCCCCAGGCGCCGCACCCTTCGCGCTTGAGGGCGTTGAGCAGGGGCACCAGGGACAGTTCCACGCCGACGAAGATGTCGGAGGAGTTGGTGCGGATTTCCGGGCAGTTGAAGACGGTGGCCTTGATGCCCTGGTCCCAGGCGGCCCGGGCGATGTCCTCCAGGCGCTTCTTGGCGTAGCCCTGGGTGTAGTTGGTGTAGGTCTGCCACTGGTACTGGCCGTCGATCAGGATCTCGGTGCCGTGGTAGCCGTAGGCGGTGTAGCGGGTGCTGCCGCCGCTCTTTTCGATGCGCGCGCGCAGGGCGGCGCTGCCTTCGATGAGGTAGCCGAAGGTGTTGGCGGTGACCTCGTCGAAGTTCATCAGGTTGAGCTTGCCCAGATCGGAATCGAGCAGGGCGCGGGAGGACATGAAGCGCTCCCCGCGGCCCTTGTAGATGCGGTTGGCGATGGCCAGGAAGACCTTGGCCTTGACCAGGCCGCCGGCCATGGTGTGGGCGAAGAAGACGTTGGCGCCATCCGGGATCAGGCCGTCCAGCTGGGCCATGGCCTCGGCCACGCCGGCCTTGAAGCGGGCCACACCGACGGCGCGGCAGGCTTCCACCTGGGCCCAGTCGAGCTTGTCCTCCTGCCAGGTCTTGAGGCCCATGCCGCCGACCATCTCGGTGGGGGTCGGGGTGCCGGCCGGGGCGTCCATGTCGAAGCCGGCCATCAGGGGCACGTTGATGATCTTGCCGCCCAGGTTGGCTTCGGCGGCGGCCAGCTCCTCGTCGGTGAGGCGGCGCAGGGAACCGTCGGACTCGCGCCGGCCCACGGTCATACCGATCAGGGTCATGCCCGCTTCCCGGGCCTGGTTCACCAGGCCGTTGGCGTAACCGCGGCCGAACAGCTCGCCAAACAGGACGAACACGTCGCCCTTGCGGAACAGGGTCTGGTTGCTCAGGTGTCTCAGGCCGACGGGAGCGCTCACGATTGGGTCCTTGCTTGTTCAGTTGGGGCGTGGATTTTACCGCATCCGCCTGACCGCTTCGCCACCGCATGCGGGCCCCGGGCACTCGCCGCCCGGAACCGGCTCGGCTCCGCCCGTGTGCTTTCGGCCGGATGCGAAGCTGCCGCAAGCACTGCTGCCAGGAGGCTCGGGGCCATACTCCAGGCTGCGACGGCGCCTGAGTACGCCCTGGCAGCTTCACCACTGGTTGCTACATACAACCATATAGTTGTATAAAACAACTATTACCCAACACGAGAGTTGCGCCATGGTGGCCGATCCATCCCTTGTCGAAGCGATTCGCTCCGTATCGCGCACGATGGTGCGCGAACTGGGGTTCATGGGCGGGGATTTCGCCGGCACCGATCTTTCGCCCTCCGCCGTGCATGCCCTGATCGAACTGGAGCAGGGCTGCGCCACCGCCCGCGACCTCGGCGCGCGCCTGCGCCTGGAAAAATCCAGCGTCAGCCGGATGCTGCGCAAGCTCGTGCTTGCCGGCGACGTCCAGGAAGAGGCTGGGCAGGAGGATGGCCGCGTCAAGCGGCTTTCCCTCACCCCCGCCGGCCACCGGCGCGTCGCGGCAATCCATGCGTTCGCCCGCACCCAGGTGGCCGAGGCCCTCGGCCGGCTGCAACCCGGCCAGGACCGCGCCGTGCTGGAGGGGCTGCGCCTGTATACCGGCGCCCTCGCGTCCCAGGCAGAGGATCGCCCTACCGTCGCACCCATTGAGATCGTCGGCGGCTACCAACCGGGCCTCATCGCGCGCGTCACGGAAATGCACGCCCTCTACTACGCCCGCGCCTCAGGCTTTGGCCAGCGTTTCGAATCGGTCGTGGCCCGCGGCCTGGCGGATTTCTGCGACCGCCTGGAGCGCCCCCGAAACGGGCTGTGGACCGCCCGGCAAGACGGCAAGATCCTCGGCTCGATCGCCATCGACGGCGAAGACATGGGCGGGGGCATCGCCCACCTGCGCTGGTTCATCGTTGACGACGGTGCCCGCGGCGGCGGCGTCGGACGCGGGCTCATCGCCACGGCCCTGGCCTTCGCGGATGAACGGGGTTTCGCGGAAACCCAGCTGTGGACCTTCGCCGGCCTGGCTGCCGCCCGCCACCTCTATGAGAACCACGGGTTTGCCTGCGTGGAAGAAAAGCCCGGCACCCAGTGGGGCTGCGAAGTGCTGGAACAGCGCTTCGCCCGGCCCCGGCCCGCAACCGCGCACCCCGAGCCCCTCATGACCCAGTGAGGCCCGGGGTTCGCAGCCTGCATCGGTTCAGCGCATCACCCGCGCCCGTTCGACGATCAGGTCCGCCTGGGCTTGGGTGACGCCCGGGCCGAGCGTGCCGAACATGGCGCCCCAGCTGTTCGTGCCGCCGCCCAGCCGGGTCTTCATGAACACGTCGATGACCTCCGGCGTCGAATGGCGCAGCAACTCCGCCCCTTGCAGGGAACGGGCAATCGCCTCCGCGGCCGGGCGGGCCAGGAATTCGTCCTGGAGCATCGCTTCCAGCAACGGCCCCATGGCGTCCACGTAGCCGTCGAAGCGGGCGTCCTGGCCGCGCACGTCGGCCAGTTCGGCAAACAGGGCATCGCGGCAGCTCGCGTCCTTGGTCATGGCGCGACGCACGTCCATGCACATCATGTTGGCGGTGCCTTCCCACACACTGTTGAGCGGCGCCTCCCGGTACAGGCGGGCCATCGGGCCATCCTCGACGAAACCGTTGCCGCCGTGGCATTGCAGGGCCTCGTTGGCCACCGCCACCACCCGGGAACAGTTGAAGTACTTCGCCATCGGCGTCGCCACCCGGGCGAACGCCTTTTCCTGCACATCGCTGTCGATGTAGTCCGTGGCCTTGGCGATGCGCAGCGCCATCAGCGTCGCCGCCTCGACCTCGACCGCCATGTCGGCCAGCACGTTGGCCATCATCGGCCGCTTGGCCAGGGGGGAGCCGAAGCCGCCGCGGGTCGTGGCGTGGTTGAGGGCCAGGGTGAGCACCTGGCGCATCAATCCCGCCGAGCCCACGGCGAAATCCAGGCGGGTCAGGTGGGAGTGGGAAATGATCTCCCGGATGCCAGCGCCTTCCTCGCCGACCCGGATCGCCAAGGTGCCGCTGTACTCGACTTCGCTACCGGCGTTGGAACGGTTGCCGGCCTTGTCCTTGAGGCGCTGGATGAAGAAGCGGTTGTAGCTGCCGTCGGGCAGCGTGCGCGGCAGGAAGAAGCAGGTCACGCCGCCGTTCACCTTGGCCAGGGTGAAGAAGCCGTCGGACTGGGGCACCGAGCAGAACCACTTATGCCCGGTCAATTCGTACCAGTGGGCGGTGGCACCGTGGTAATCGGCGGCATGGGAAAACACCGCGGTGGTCTGGGTCTCGCGCAGGTCGGAGCCGCCTTGTTTTTCGGTCATGGCGTAGCCGATGACCACCGACGGCTTGTCGGCCACCTCGCGGCGGCTGTTCTCATAGACCGTGCCCAGGGACTTTTCCGCCCAAATCCGCAGCGCAGGCTCGTGGCAAAAGCCGGCGTAGGAGGCATAGGCCATCCCGGTGGGGCATCCCGTGCCCTGCTCGACCTGGTTCCACAGGTAGGACAGCACCGCCCTGGCGTAGTGGGGATGCTTTTCCGTGGCCGTCCAGGCCAGCGTCGGCACTTCATGTTGCCACGCCAACGACATCAGTTGATGCCAGGCCGGATGGAAATCCACCCAGTCGATGCGGTTACCGAAGCGGTCATGGGTCTTCAGCTCGGGGATGTTGCGATTGGCCTGGCGGGCCAGCTCCTGGATCGCCTCGTCCCCGGCAAGCTGGCCGACGGCCGAGCACTTGGGCGCAGCCCAAGGCGCCTCACGCCCGATGGCCGCCTTCAGCACGGCATCGTCGTCGAAGGCGTTGAAACCGGTCGGCATCGCCGCCTGGTTCTTCACGACATGGGTTGAGAAACGGCCTGCGGCGGCCTTGATGGTCTCTGCCGGGGTGGGGGCGTTCATGGTTGTCTCCTTTGGTATGTGTTTAGTGAAGCAAGGGGGTTCTACCGGGCGACTGCGGCACAGCACACCTCGGCAATCTGCCCGGCCAAGGCATGCACGGCTTCGGGGCCTTGCGGACCCGAAGCGTCGAAATCGGCGTTGAGCGGAGACAAGGGGCCGATCAGGCTTTCCATGAACCCACCAACGATGACCGTGGCGGCGATGCTCGGGTCGAGGTCGGCGCGGAACTCCCCACGTTCCTGACCTTCCTTGACGATGCGCATGATCTGCTTGCTGATGGCGTGGCGATAAACCAGGCGTGCCTCGTCGATTTCCTTCTCGCACGGTTCGGCAATCAGGGCATAGGCCAGCCGGCGGTTGCGCATGGCCCGCGCGACGAAGGTCGAGATGGCCACGTGGAGGTTCTGGTGGGGCGAATCCCCGTTATCGGCAATGGCCTCCAGCACGTCGACCTCCCGTTGCGAGACGACCGACAGCACCTCGACGAACAAGTCCGCCTTCGAGGGGAAGTAGCGATAGACAGAACCCGTGGCGACGCCGGCGGCGGAGGCGACGTGGCTGACTTGTGCCTCCCCCCACCCCCCTTCCGAAACCAGCTCGCGGGCAGCCGCGAGGATGCGTTGGCGGTTGTCCGCCAGCCGCGCTTCGACACGTTCGGTTTTACGATAGGCCATGATGAAGTGAATTTTGATTCATTCAGTGAACCATAATTCACAACTTTACCCGGTGCAAGCGTTCGTGCTCGATTCTTCAGCACGGGCCACATCCATCGCCATATCGATGCCCGCCGTTTCAGGCGGAATGGGTCATTGCGAGCACACACCGCGAGCGGCCGCCAAGGCCGAAGAAAAAACACAAAGGCCGCTCAATGAGCGGCCTTTGTGTTGGCTGGGCGCATGAACTATGCGCTGTCCGAAATAGCGATGTTCATTCCAATTTATCGATGGAATTTATACAACACCTGCCCCATGGGCCTGCTGATCCGCCCAATAGCTGGAACGCACCATCGGCCCGCAGGCGGCGCCGGAAAAACCCATTTCTTTGGCCTTTTCCTCGAACATTTTGAAGGTGTCCGGGTGCACGTAGCGCTGTACCGGCAGGTGGTGGTTGGAGGGCGCCAGGTACTGGCCGATGGTGAGCATTTCCACGCCGTGGGCGCGCAGGTCGCGCATCACCTCAAGGATTTCCTCGTCGGTCTCGCCCAGGCCGACCATCAGGCCGGACTTGGTCGGCACGTCCGGGTAGCGGCGCTTGAACTCCTGCATGAAGGTCAGCGAATGCTGGTAGTCGGCGCCGGGCCGTGCGGCCTTGTACAGGCGCGGCACGGTTTCCATGTTGTGGTTGAGAATGTCGGGCAGACCTTCGCCGAGCACGTCCAGGGCGGTATCCATGCGGCCGCGGAAGTCGGGCACCAGGGTTTCGATGGTGGTGCTGGGGGATTGCTCGCGCACGGCGCGGATCACGTCCACGAAATGGCGGGCGCCGCCGTCGCGCAGGTCGTCCCGGTCAACGCTGGTGATGACCACGTAGCGCAGCTTGAGGCGGGCCACCGAGTCGGCCAGGTGGGCGGGTTCGTCCGGGTCCGGGGGCAGGGGCTTGCCGTGGCCGACGTCGCAGAAGGGGCAGCGGCGGGTGCAGATGTCGCCCAGGATCATGAAGGTGGCGGTGCCGCGGCCGAAGCATTCGCCGATGTTGGGGCAGGCGGCTTCCTCGCACACGGTGTGCAGCTTCTGCTCGCGCAGCATCTGCTTGATCTCGCCGAAGCGCCCGTCCGGGTTGCCGGCCTTGACGCGAATCCACTCGGGCTTGCGCTGGGGCGCCTGGGGCACGATCTTGATGGGGATGCGGGCGGTTTTCTGTTCGCCCTTTTGCTTGACGCCGGCTTCAGCCATGGGTTGTCTCCGCGCCCGGCGGCCGGCCGCTTATGGCGGCGGGGCAGGCGCTTGTTTCAGCGTGGTGTTGTTACGGTTGGATTGCCGGGGGATCGCGGCGTTCGAGCTGGGCGACCAGGTGGGAGGCCAGGGCCTCGGCCACTTCCGGGGGGCTCAAGGATACCCCCAAGTCGCGGGTCTGTGTCACCGCCAAACCCTCGTAACCACAGGGGTTAATGGCGGAAAACGGGGCCAGGTCCATGTCCACGTTGAGTGACACACCGTGGTACGAACAGCCGTTGCGGATGCGCAGGCCGAGGGCGGCGATCTTGGCGCCCATGGGGCCCAGGGCGGCGCCGGGGATGTCCACATACACGCCGGGGGCGCCGACCTCGCGCCGGGCAGCGATGCCCAGGTCGGCGAGCAGGTCGATCACCGCCTGCTCGATGCGGCTGACCAGCTCGCGCACCTTGAGGCCGCGCCGATGCAGGTCCACCAGGGCATAGACCACCACTTGTCCGGGGCCGTGGTAAGTGACCTGGCCGCCCCGGTCGATCTTCACCGTGGGGATGCCCACGTCGCGGAGCAGGTGCTCGGGCTTGCCGGCCTGGCCCAGGGTGAACACGGGGGGGTGCTCCACCAGCCAGAGCTCGTCGGGCGTGTCGGCGGTGCGACCGGCGGTGAAGGCCTGCATGGCCTGCCAGGTAGGCTCGTAGTCGGCCCGGCCGAGGCGGCGCAGGACGATGGGGGTCGCGGGAAGCGGGGCGGGGCGGTCGCTCACAGCACCATCAGCACCAGGGGGTGGCCGGTCAGCTCCATGTACAGGGCGTCGAGCTGGGGCTGGGAGGTGGCGGTGACGGTAACGGTCAGGGCCAGGTAGTTGCCGGCCTTGCTCGGGCGCATCTCCATGGTAGCGCCGTCGAAGTCCGGGTCGTGGCGCAGCACCACCTCCAGCACGGCCTGGGCGAAGGTGTCCTCGCGCCGCCCCATGATCTTGAGGGGAAAGGCGCAGGGGAATTCGAGGAGGGTGTCGCGGGGGGTGGGAATCACGGTACTGCCTTTGCGTTGGACGGCGGAAGGTCCGCCATTCCATTGAATATGGAGGCGGCCCGGCCTGTTTTCAAGCGGCGGACGGGCGCCGGTCAGTCGTCCCGGCCGGTCCGCATCACGTCGTTCTTGAACTGCTGGTACCACTGCCACATGCGCTCGGCCAGGGGGCCCGGCTTTCCGGCGGCGGCGCCGTGGCCCACGGGGCGGCCGTCCAGGGTGGCGATGGCCAGCACTTCCTTGGTGGACGAGGTCATCCACAACTCGTCGGCTTCCGGCAGCTCGTCGGCGAGGATGTCCCGCACCTCGGTGGGCACCCCGTGGCGGGCCGCCAGTTCGAGCACCACGTCGTAGGTGACGCCCGGCAGCATCAGGTGGCTCTTGGGCGGGGCCAGCAGCACCCCGTTCTTGACCAGAAAGACGTTGGACGCGGCGCCCTCGGTGACGAAGCCGTCGCGCACCAGGATGGTCTCGGCGCAGCCGTGGTCCACGGCCTGCTGGCGCAGCAGCACGTTGGCGAGCAGGGCCAGGGTCTTCAGGTCGCAGCGCAGCCAGCGGTTGTCCACCGCGGTCACGGCGCTCACCCCCAGGGTGCGCACGGACTCGCCCGGCGTCACCAGGGGCCCGGCGAACATGAAGACGGTGGGCGCCACGCCGGTGGGAAAGGCGTGGTCGCGCTTGCTGTCAGCGCCCCGGGTCACCTGCAGGTAGATCTGGGCGTCGGCGAAGGGGGCGTGGCCGATCATCTCGCGGACCCGGGCCTGCCACTGGGCGTGGCTGTAGGGGTTGGGCAGGCGGATGCCGTCCAGGCTGGCCTGGAGGCGGCGCAGGTGCTCGTCGAGGCGGAAGGGCTGGCGGGAGTACACCGGGATCACCTCGTAGACCCCGTCGGCGAACAGGAAGCCCCGGTCCAGGGGCGAAATCTTGGCATCGGCCAGAGGCAGGAACTGGCCGTTGAGGAAAACGATGTCGGCGATCATGGCGCGAACTCCCGGGAAAGGCCGCCCGCAAGCGGGCGGCGCCTAGGTGCGGATCAGGCGAACCACATGCGGATGGTGTCCCACAGGCGGCCGAACCAGCCGGCCACCGGCACGTCCTCGGTGGCCACCACCGGGTACTCGCCGTAGGGCTTGCCTTCCAGGGTGACCTTCATGGTGCCGACCACGTCGCCCTTGTTGATCGGTGCCACCAGGGGCTGCTTCGATTCCAGGGTCACCGCCAGCTTGCCCGAAGCGCCCTGGTTGAGGGCGCCGGACACGGCCCCCTTGGGCACGGCGATCACGAAGTCGTTGAGGAAGCCGGCACCCACGGTGTTCTCCTTGCCCTTCCACACCCGCATCTTGGAGGCCGGTTGGCCGGCGGCGTAGAGCTTGACCGCGTCGTAGTACTGGTAGCCGTAGTTGAGCAGCTTGAGGGATTCCTGGGCCCGGGCGCCGTCGCTCGGGGTGCCCAGCACCACCGACAGCAGGCGCCGCTCGCCGCGCTTGGCCGACGAGATCAGGCAATAGCCGGCGGCGTCGGTGTGGCCGGTCTTGACCCCGTCCACGCTGGGATCGATGAACAGCAGGCGGTTGCGGTTGGGCTGGGTGATGTTGTTGTAGCGGAATTCCTTCATCGAGTAGTACTTGGCGTACTCGGCGGGGAAATCCCGGATCAGCGCCGTGGCCAGCTTGGCCAGGTCGGTGGCGGTGGTCATGTGCTGCGGGTCGGGCAGGCCCGTGGCGTTCATGAAGTGGGTGTTGGTCATGCCCAGGCGGGCCGCTTCCTTGTTCATCAAGTCGGCGAACTGGACCTCGCTGCCGGCGATGGCCTCGGCCAGGGCAATGCAGGCGTCGTTGCCGGACTGGACGATCATCCCCTTGATCAGGTCTTCGACGATCACCGGGCGCTTCGGGTCGATGAACATGCGCGAGCCCTGGGCGCGCCAGGCGGCTTCCGACACCTGCACGGTCTGCTCCAGGGTCAGCACCCGGTGGTGCAGCGCCGAGAAGGTCAGGTAGGCGGTCATCAGCTTGGTCAGCGACGCCGGCTCGATCTTCTGGTCGGGGTTCTGGGCGGCCAGGGTCTGGCCGGAACCGAACTCCAGCAGCAGCCAGGCCTTGGCGTCGAGGGCCGGGGCCGGCATCTGCTGGGCCTGGACAGGCAGGGCGGCGGCCAGCAGCGCCACCGACAGGGCCAGGGCGGCGGGCCGGGCGATCAGGGAGGCGGGGGCGGAGCAGGCGGAGGGGGAGCGGAAGACGGAATGCATGGGCTTACCTGAGGAGAGAGGGCGGGCGAAACAGAGGCTCGGGAGGTCCGCCACGGGCCGCCAGCACGCTGTGGATGGCGTTTTGGGGCGATCCGGCCGGCCTCCGCGGCGGTCAGGAAGCAGTCGATCATAGCACAGGGCCGTTGCCCGCCGAGCCTTGCCGGCCAAGGCTTTACCTACCGTTACAGAAGCCGCGCCGGGGCGCGTTTTCCGCCACTTTAGGCCACTTCCCACCGGGGTTTTGTCAGAAAACTGACTAATTACTGACTGTTACGGAATCGGCAGCCGCGTTTCCCTAAAATCCGCAAAAGACAAATTTCGTCAGCTTTGCGTCAGACAAATCGGACAACGCGTCAGCCACGGATTTCTCCTCTTCCACCCCTTTCCCGACCTGCCCCCTCCCCCCCGGCCGTTCCGCCGCCCCATCCCATGTCTCCCTTCCCTTGCCCTTCGGGTGCGCCGCTGACGGCCCACCGTTCCCCGCCCCTGTCTGCCGCCCTGACCCTGTCGGTGGCGCTGGCCCTGGCCGCCCCGGCCATCCACGCCGCCGACCCGGCCAAGACGCCGGCCGCCAGGAGCGCCCCGGCGGGCGCTGCGCCCGCCCAGGCCGCCCCCGCCTTCCGGCTGGAGCAGTTGGTGGCGCTGGCCGTGTCCGCCCACCCGGCCAGCGAGGCCGCCCGGGCCCAGCGCGACGCGGCGGCGGCCGGGATCGACACCGCCCGGGCCTTTCCCAATCCGGAGGTGGAATACCTGGCCGGCAACGCCCGGCCCAACCAGCCCGGCACCAGCCGGGGCAACGCCTACACGGTGG
Organism: Oryzomicrobium sp.; assembly: GCF_036820405.1. Lineage (NCBI taxonomy): Bacteria > Pseudomonadati > Pseudomonadota > Betaproteobacteria > Rhodocyclales > Rhodocyclaceae > Oryzomicrobium > Oryzomicrobium sp. The sequence goes on along the minus strand of NZ_DAISLS010000004.1, from coordinate 248,963 downwards.
CGGTGACCCAGCCCCTGGACCTGCCCTGGGTGCGCTCGGCGCGCATCGGCACGGCGGAAGCCGGGCTGCGCGTGGCCGAGGCCGAATACCGGGGTTTTCTCGCCGACGTGACGGCCCGGGTCCGGCTGCACTACTACGAGGTGCTGCGCCGCGACGCCGAACTGGCCGCCGCCCGGGAAGACCAGCAGTTGATGGAAGACATCCACGGGCGCATCGCCTTGCAGGTGAGCACCGGCGAAGCCGCCCGCTACGAACTGATCAAGGCCGACGCCGAAATGCTCTCGGCCCGCAACCGGGCCAAGAGCGCCGCTTTCCGCGTCACCCAGGCCAAGGCCGCCCTGCGCCAGTACGTGGGCCAGGGGCTGCCGGCCGACTTCGCCCTGGACGGCGGCCTGCCCACCCGCCTGGAGGTGCCGTCCCTGGAACGGCTGCGCGACGACATCCTGGCGCGCAACCCGGACCTGGCCCGCAGCCGCGAGGCCGCCGAGCAGGCCGAGGCCCGGCTGTCCCTGGAGCGCAGCCTGCGCACCCCGGCGGTGGCCCTCAAGGCCAGCCGGGACAACGACCCGGACGTGCGCAACGACAAGCTCGGCGTGGTGGTGACCATTCCCCTGTGGGACCGGCGCAGCGGCCCGGTGGCCGAGGCCGCCGCCCAGGCCCGGCGCAGCCGCTACGCCCTGGAAGAACAGCGTTTCACCCTGCTCCAGTCCTTGGAAGGGGCCTACCACCAGTACGAGATCGCCACCAGCCAGGTGGCCGCCCTGGAAACGGGCATCGTGCGCCAGGCGGAAAACGCCTTGAAGGTGGCCGAAGCCGCCTACCGCTACGGCGAGCGCGGCATCCTCGACTACCTGGACGCCCAGCGGGTCTACCGGGCGGCGCGCAACGAACTGATCGCCGCCCGCTACGAGTTGGCCGCCGCCGTGGTCGAGCTGGAACGGCTGCGCACCGCCCCCACCACCAGCGCAGCCAGCCCGGACGACGCCGCCGCCCTGCCCTCTTCCCCCTCCTCTCCCGCCGCCTCCGGGCGTTGATCCCATGACCTCCCACACCCTTCGCGCGCCCCGCCGTCCGGGCCTGATCCTGGCTGCCGCCCTGGCCGCCGCCCTCCTCTCCCTTGCCGGCTGCGGCAAGGAAGACGCCAAGCCGGCCGCCGCCACGGTGGCCGACCCGGCCCTGGTCACACCCCAGCCGGCCCTGCTGCAAAGCCTGAAAGTGGCTGCCGCCGAGCCCACCCAGGTGGCCGAAACCCTGCGCGTGGCCGGACGGCTGGATTTCGACGAGCAGCGCCTAGCGCGCATCGGTGCGCCGATCACCGGCCGGGTCTCGGAAATCCGCGCCACCCTGGGCCAGGCGGTCAAGCCCGGCGAGATGCTGGCGCGCATCAACTCCACCGAGCTGGGCCAGGCCCAGCTGCAATACCTGAAGAGCCGCGCCGCCTCGGAACTGGCGCGGCGCAGCGTGGAGCGGGCGCGCACCCTGCACGAGGCCGGGGTGATCGCCTCGGCCGAATTGCAGCGGCGCGAAAACGAGTACGGCACCGCCCAGGCCGAGACCCGGGCCGCCGCCGACCAGCTGCGCATCCTCGGCATGTCCGGGGGCGGCATCGAGCGCCTGGCCGCCAGCGGCGCCATCGATTCCTTCTCGCCGGTGGTGTCCACCGTGGCCGGCACCGTGGTCGAGCGCAAGGTCACCCAGGGCCAGGTGGTGCAGCCCGCCGACGCCCTGTTCACCGTGGCCGACCTGTCCCGCCTGTGGGCCGTGGCCGACGTGCCGGAGCAGCAGGCGGCCCTGGTCAAGGTGGGCCAGGACGTGCAGCTCGACATTCCCGCCCTGGACGACGCCCGCCTCACCGGCAAGCTCATCTACATCAGCGACACGGTGAACCCGGAAACCCGCACGGTGCTGGTGCGCACCGAGCTGGACAACAAGGAGCGCCGCCTCAAGCCGGCCATGCTCGCCACCATGCTCATCGCCGCCCGCCCCGAGCCGCGTCTGACCGTGCCGGCCGCCGCCGTGGTGCGCGAGGACAACAAGGACCACGTGTTCGTCGAGGTGGCCGCCGGCCAGTTCCGCCTCACGCCGGTGACCCTGGGCCCGGACAACGGTGGCGTGCGCGTCGTCCAGGCGGGCCTCAAGCAGGGGCAGAAAATCGTGGTGGAAGGCGCCTTCCACCTCAACAACGAGCGCAAGCGCGCCGAACTGGAAGGGGCGTAAGCCGTGATCGACGCCCTTATCCGCGCCTCGCTCAAGCAGCGCCTGATCGTCGTCGTGCTGGCGGCGATCCTCTGCGCCTTCGGCCTGGACGCCGCGCGCAAGCTGTCGGTGGACGCCTTCCCTGACGTGACCAACGTCCAGGTGCAGATCGCCACCGAGGCCCCGGGCCGCTCACCCGAAGAGGTGGAGCGCTTCGCCACGGTGCCCCTGGAAATCGCCATGACCGGCCTGCCCGGGCTGACCGAGATGCGCTCGCTGAACAAGCCGGGCCTCTCCCTGATCACCTTGGTGTTCACCGACCAGACCAGCGTCTATTTCGCCCGCCAGTTGGTCATGGAGCGCATGCTCGAAGTGGGCTCGCGCCTGCCCGCCGGCATCACCCCGGTGCTCGGGCCCGTCTCCACCGGCCTGGGCGAGATCTACCAGTACACCCTGGACCGGGCCGACGACGGCGACCGGGTGCTGACCGAGGAAGAGTTGATGATGCGCCGCGTCGCCCAGGACTGGGTGGTGCGGCCACTGCTGCGCTCGATCCCCGGGGTGGCCGAGATCAACTCCCAAGGCGGCTACGTCAAGCAGTACCAGGTGCTGGTGGACCCCAACCGACTGCGCCACTACGGCCTGACCGTGGCCGAGGTGTACCAGGCGGTGGCGCGCAACAACGCCAACTCCGGCGGCGGCGTGCTGCCCCACTACGCCGAGCAGTACCTGATCCGCGGCGTCGGCCTGGCCAAGGACGAGGACGACCTGCGCGCCATCGTGCTCAAGGAAAAGGACGGGGTGCCGGTGTACCTGCGCGACGTGGCCAGTGTCGAGATCGGCCACGAGGTGCGCCAGGGCGCCCTGGTCAAGAACGGCGTCACCGAGGCGGTGGGCGGCATCGTGCTGATGACCGCCGGCGGCAACGCCAAGCAGATCGTCAGCCGTATCAAGGAGCGGGTGCAGGAGATCAACGACCGGGACATGCTCCCCGGCGGACTCAAGATCGTGCCCTACTACGATCGCTCCGAACTGGTGGACGCGGCCCTGTGGACCGTCACCAAGGTGCTGCTCGAAGGGGTGGTGCTGGTGGTGGTGGTGCTGTTCCTGTTCCTCGGCGACGTGCGCTCGTCCCTGATCGTGGTGGCCACCCTGGTGCTCACCCCGCTGCTCACCTTCTTCGCCATGAACAAGGCCGGGCTGTCGGCCAACCTGATGTCCCTGGGCGGCCTGGCCATCGCCATCGGCCTGATGGTGGACGGCTCGGTGGTGGTGGTGGAGAACGCCTTCGCCCACCTGGGCCGCCACGGCGACTCGGGGGAAAGCCGCATCCGCATCCTGTTCAACGCGGTGACCGAGGTGGCCACCCCGGTGATCTTCGGCGTCGGCATCATCATCCTGGTGTTCCTGCCGCTGATGACCCTGGAGGGCATGGAAGGCAAGATGTTCGCGCCTCTGGCCTTCACCATCGCCATCGCCCTGGCGGTATCCCTGGTGCTGTCCCTGACCCTGTCGCCGGTGCTCTCCTCCTACCTGCTCAAGGTGCCGGCGGGCCAGGGCGAGCACGACACCTGGCTGATCGCCAAGCTGAAGAAGCCCTACCTGAAGATGCTGCACTGGGCCCTGGCCCACGGACGCAAGACCGTGGGCGGAGCGGTGGCGGCCTTCATCGCCTCCCTGCTGCTGATCCCCCTGCTCGGCACCGCCTTCATCCCCGAGATGAAGGAAGGCTCGGTGGTGCCGGGCATCAACCGGGTGCCCAACATCTCCCTGGAAGAATCGATCAAGATGGAGATGGAGGCGATGCGCCTGGTGATGGAGGTGCCCGGGGTGAAGTCGGCGGTGTCCGGCGTGGGCCGCGGCGAGTCGCCGGCGGACCCCCAGGGGCCCAACGAATCGACCCCCATCGTCAGCCTCAAGCCGCGCAGCGAGTGGCCCGCCGGCTGGACCCAGGACGACATCGACACCGCCATCCGCGACAAGCTCAAGGTGCTGCCCGGGGTTCAGGTGGTGATGGCCCAGCCGATTTCGGACCGGGTGGACGAAATGGTCACCGGGGTGCGCTCGGACATCGCCGTGAAGGTGTTCGGCGACGACATTGAGCAGCTGCGCAAGACCGCCGAGGCCATCGCCAAGATCGCCCAGGCCATCCCCGGCGCCCAGGACCTTCGCGTCGAGCGGGTCACCGGCCAGCAGTACCTGCTGATCGAGATCGACCGCCAGGCCATCGCCCGCCACGGCCTCAACGCCGCCGACGTGCACGACGTGATTGAGACCGCCATCGGCGGCAAGGAAGCCACCGACATCTACGAAGGCGAGCGGCGCTTCGCCACGGTGGTGCGCCTGCCCGAGCGCTTCCGCAACAACGTGGAAGCCATCCGCCGCATCCTCATCAGCAGCCCGGGCGGCGCCCAGGTACCCCTGGAGGACGTGGCCGAGATCCGCCTGTCCGACGGCCCGGCCCAGATCAGCCGCGAGACCGCCAAACGGCGCATCGTCGTCGGCGTGAACGTGCGCGACCGGGACCTGGGCGGCTTCGTCGCCGAGCTGCAGCAGAAGGTGGGAGAAAAGATGAAGCTGCCGGAAGGCTACTACCTGGAGTGGGGCGGCCAGTTCCAGAACATGGAGCGGGCCCTGTCGCACCTGATGGTGATCATCCCGATCACCGTGGCAGCCATCTTCTTCCTGCTCTTCCTGCTGTTCGGCTCCCTGCGCTACGCCACCCTGATCATCATGGTGCTGCCCTTCGCCTCCATCGGCGGCATCATCGGCCTGGCGGTCACCGGCGAGTACCTGTCGGTGCCCGCCTCGGTAGGCTTCATCGCCCTATGGGGCATCGCCGTGCTCAACGGGGTGGTGCTGGTGTCCTACATCCGCGGCCTGCGCCGCGAGGGCATGAGCCTTGCCGAGGCAGTGGTGCAGGGCGCCACCCTGCGCTTCCGCCCGGTGATGATGACCGCCACGGTGGCCATGCTCGGCCTGATCCCGTTCCTGTTCGCCAACGGCCCGGGTTCGGAAGTGCAGCGGCCCCTGGCCATCGTGGTGATCGGCGGCCTGATCACCTCGACCCTGCTCACCCTGGTGGTGGTGCCCACCCTGTACCGCTGGTTCGACGAAGAAGAGGTAGAAGCATGAAGGAAATCAAGGCGGTCATCCGCCCCAACAAGCTCACCGCCCTGCGCGCCGCCCTGCGCGACCTGCCCGGCTTTCCCGGCATGACGGTGAGCAAGGCCGAGGGCTGCAGCGCCCCGAGCCGCCACGCCCCGCCCTCGTCGATCAAGGAGGAACTGACCGACTACACGCCCAAGGTGCGCATCGAGATCGTCGCCCCGGACGACGTGGCCGAGGCCATCGTCGACTGCATCGTCACGATCAGCCAGACCGGCCAGATCGGCGACGGGCTGGTGTGGATGACCGACGTGACCCGCTCGGCCTTCATCTACAAGACCACCGGCCCGGCCTGATCTTCGGCGCTCATCCTGCGGAACCCCGCATGGATAAAGGCCCTTGGCGCACGATGCACCAAGGGCCTTTGTTTTTGCGCCTTTCCACGGTGCCTGCCCGGAGAACGAGGCGGGGCGCGGGGTTTGGGTGGGGAGGGTGAAGCCGGGGATCGGCCGCAACCGGCCGGCGCCGCGTCAGCGGGTGACGATGGTGGGCTTGAAGCCCAGGGCCAGGCGGATTTTTTCCGCCACCCGGTCGGCTTCGCCCCGGTTGGCGAAGGGGCCGGCCTGGACGCGGTGGATGCCGCCGGCGGCGAAGATGCCCAGGCCGTCGAGCCAGTCCAGTTCCCGGGACAGGCGGGCGCGCAGGGATTCGGCGTTGTCGGCGCTGGAGAAGGCGCCGAGCTGGACGAACAGGTTGCCGATGGCCGAACTCTTGGCCGGCGTCTCGGCCCGGTTGAGGCGCTTTTCCAACTGCTCCAGCTCGGCCTGGGCGGCCGGGCCCAGGTCCGGGCGGCTGTCGCCGGCAGTGGTGCTGGCAGCGGGCGCGGACGCCGGCGCCGCGGCGGGGCGGACCGGGGGCGGCGGCGCCACCTGGGCGTAGGTCGCCCCGGCCGGCGGGAAGTCGCCGGGCAGGATGGATTCCACCTCCACCAGGGTGCTGCCGTTGTTGATGTAGCCGAGCTTGTAGGCGGCGGTGTAGGACAGGTCGATCACCCGGTCGGCGTGGAACGGCCCCCGGTCGGTGACCCGCACCACCACCGAGCGGCCGTTGGCCGGGTTGGTCACCCGCACGTAAGAGGGAATCGCCAGGGTCGGGTGGGCGGCGGTCATGGCGAACATGTCGTAGGGTTCGCCGATGGAGGTTTTCTGGCCGTGGAATTTCTTGCCGTACCAGCTGCCGATGCCCCGCGCCTTGTAGGGCTGCAGGCTGGTGTTGGGCACGTACTCCTTGCCCAGCACCACGTAGGGCCGGTTGGCGAAGCGGTGCAGGGGTTCCAGGCGCGGCACGGCGTCGGGCACCTGGTCCAGGTCGGCGGGAATCTCGTCTCCCGGGCCGTCGTCCTGATAGTAGCCGCCCCCCTTGCGCGCCGGGATCATGCGCTTGGCGCTCTTGCCCGGGGCCTTGGCGTCGGCGCCGTCGCCGCTGCGGACCGGCGCGCCGCCGCAGGCGGCCAGGGCGGCAGCCAGGGCGGAGGCGGCGCACAGGGCCAGCCAGCCGGGGAGGGCGCGGTCGGTTCGGCTCATTTCTTCACCAGCATGCGGTGGGTCTGGATGCTCATCAGGATGCCCAGGCCCAGGGCGAAGGTTACCAGAGCGGTCCCGCCGTAGGACATGAACGGCAGGGGCACCCCCACCACCGGCAGGATGCCCGAGACCATGCCCATGTTCACGAACACGCAGGTGAAGAACGAGCCGGTGACGGCGGCGGCGAGCAGGCGCGAGAACAGGGTCGGGGCGTTGGTGGCGATCACCAGGCAGCGGCCGATGAGCAGGAAGTAGAGCACCAGCAGGACGATGTTGCCGACCAGGCCCCACTCTTCGGAGAACACCGCGAAGATGAAGTCGGTGTGGCGCTCCGGGATGAACTCCAGGTGGGTCTGGGTGCCGTTGAGCCAGCCCTTGCCCAGGGCGCCGCCGGAGCCGATGGCGATGGTGGACTGGATGATGTGGTAGCCCGCCCCCAGGGGGTCGGAACTGGGATCGAGCAGGGTCAGCACGCGCTTGCGCTGGTAGTCGTGCAGCACGTTCCAGAGAAAGGGCAGGGCCGAGGCGCCGGCGACCAGCAGGCCCACCAGCACCTTCCACGACAGGCCGGCGAAGAAGATGACGAAGAAGCCCGCCGCCCCCACCAGGATCGCCGTGCCCAGATCGGGCTGCTTGGCGATCAGGCCGAAGGGCACCGCCAGGATCAGGGCCGCCACCACGTAGTGCTTGAGCCTGAGCGCCGCCTCGTGCTTGTGGAAGTACCAGGCCAGCATCAGCGGCATGGCGATCTTCATGATCTCGGAGGGCTGGATGCGGGTGAAGCCGATGGACAGCCAGCGCCGCGCGCCGTTGACCTTGACGCCGAAGAGGAAGACCAGCACCAGCAGCGCCAGGCCGACCACGTAGAGCGGCACGGCGAAGCGCATCAGGGTAGTGGGCGGGGTGCGGGCCACCAGCCACATCACGGCGAAGGCGGTGGTGATGTTGAGGATCTGGCTGGGCACCCGGGACAGGGTGGTGTAGGTGGCCGAATAGACGGTGGAGGTGCCGATCAGCAGCAGCAGCCCGGCGATCACCAGCAGGGGGCCGTCCAGGTGCTCGGACAGGCGGTTGAGGATGCGGTTAATGAGCGTCGGCACTTTCTTCTCCCGAGGAGTCCTCGGCCGCCGGGCCCTTGGCCTCTTTGCCGGACAGGTAATAGTCGAGCACCTGGCGGGCGATCGGCGCCGCCGACTGGGCGCCGAAGCCGCCGTTTTCCACCAGCACCGCCAGGGCGATCTTGGGGTGGTCCACCGGGGCGAAGGCAATGAACAGGGCGTGGTCGCGCAACCGCTCGTGGGTAGCCGATTCCTTGTAGTTGCCGCCCTTGAGCGAGAACACCTGGGCAGTGCCGGTCTTACCGGCGGATTCGTAGGCGGCCCCGGCAAAGGCCCGGGCGCCGGTGCCTTCCTTCATCACCCCGACCATGGCGTGCTTGATGGTGTCGATGTTCTGCTGCTTGAAGGGGAGGCTGCGCAGGGGCTTGGGCTCGACCATGCGCTTTTCGCCGGTGCGGGTGTCGGTGATGTATTTGACCAGGTGCGGCTTGTACATCACCCCGTTGTTGGCCAGGGTGGCGGTGGCCACCGCCAGCTGCAACGGGGTGTAGGCGTTGTAGCCCTGGCCGATGCCGATGGAGATGGTCTCGCCGGCGAACCACTTCTGCTGTTCGGGGCGCTTGAAGCGGCGCTTCTTCCATTCCGGCGAGGGCAACACCCCCACCGACTCGCCGGCGATGTCGATGCCGGTGACCTGGCCAAAGCCGAGCTGCTTCATGAAGCCGGCGATGTTGTCGATGCCCATGTCGTTGGCCAGGATGTAGTAGTAGGTGTCGCAGGACTGCACGATGGACTTGTACATGTCCACCATGCCGTGGCCGCCCTTCTTGTCGTCGCGGAACTGGTGGCCGCCGAAGTTGAAGTAGCCCGGGTCGGCGATGGCCTGGGCCGAGGTACGCTTGCCGGTTTCCAGGGCGGCCAGGGCCATGAACGGCTTGAAGGTGGAGCCCGGCGGGTAGGCGCCGTTGAGGGCCCGGTTCACCATCGGCTTGTCCGGCGACTCGTTCAGTTCCTTCCAGCTTTGCGGGTCGATGCCGTCCACGAACAGGTTGGGGTCGAAGGTGGGGGTGGACACCAGGGCGAGGATGCCGCCGGTGGTGGGCTCGATCGCCACCAGGGAGCCGCGCCGGTTGCCGAAGGCCTTCTCGGCCACGTCCTGGAGCTTGCTGTCCAGGGTCAGGGTCAGGTTGTTGCCCGGGACCGGCGCGGTACGCGCCAGGGTGCGGATGGCCCGGCCACCAGCGTCCACCTCCACCTGCTCGTAGCCGGTGGTGCCGTGCAGGTCGAATTCGTAGTGCTGCTCCAGGCCGGTCTTGCCGATGTGCTCGGTGCCCTTGTAGTTGGCGCTCTGCTCGTTCTCCTCGATCCAGTCCACGTCCTTGGCGTTGATGCGGTTGATGTAGCCGACGGCGTGGGCGCCCAGGGCTCCCTGGGGATACTGGCGGAACAGGCGGGCCTTCACCTCGACCCCGGGGAAGCGGTAGCGGTTGGCGGCGAAGCGGGCCACTTCCTCGTCGGTCAGCTTGGTGCGGATCGGGATCGACTCGAAGTTCTTGCTCTCGTCGAGCAGCTTCTTGAAGCGGCGCCGGTCCCGGGGCTGGATGTCGATGAGGGTGGCGAGGTCGTCGATGGTCTCGTCCAGGTCGCCACTCTTGGACGGCACGATCTCCAGGGTGAAGGCGGAGTAGTTGCGCGCCATCACCAGCCCGTTGGCATCCAGGATCAGCCCCCGGTTGGGCATGATCGGGATCAGGGAGATGCGGTTGTCCTCGGCGCGGGTGGCGTAGTAGTCGTGCTGCACCACCTGCAAATAGAAGAAGCGGACGAACAGCAGGGTGAAGCAGAGCAGCACGAACACCCCGGCAAATCCGAGGCGGAAGCGAAACTGGGACAGCTCCCGGTCCTGGCTGGCGAAGTCGTGGGGCATGGCAGGCGGATCTCGGGCGGTGTGGCGGGGCGCGGCGTCAGATGGGCCGGTTGGCGTCCCGCTCCACCGGTTGGTACTGGGGCAGCAGCAGCAGGTAGGTGACGGGCACCCAGAGCACGGTGGCCACCAGGGGCGTGGCCAGGAAGTACAGGCTGGGCGGTTCGGCCCCGGCCCAGGCGCGGATGGCCAGTTGCAGCACCTCGGCGCCCACCAGGATGGGCAGGACGTGCAGGGCCTGGGTGAGCAGGGGGAACCACAGCACGCGGCGCGACAGGGCGGCGGCAGCGTAGGCCACCAGCACGTAGGCCAGGGCGTGCTGGCCCATCAGGCTGCCGTCGGCCACATCCATCGCCAGGCCGAGGACGAAGCCCCAGCCCATACCCACCAGGCGGGATTCGCGCACCCCCCAGAAGCACAGCACCAGGGCCACCCAGTCGGGCACCCCGGGCCAGTTGCCGGTAGGCAGGCAGTTGAGCAGGAAGGCCAGGATCACGGTCAGGTGCACGAACCAGGGCCGGGCCGGCAGCAGGATGCGGGACGAGGAGAAGGTCGGTTGCATGGCTATTCCTTGTCCAAACTCAGTTGCGCCCCTGGCGGGCCTTCTTCAGCTTGTTGGATTTGTTCATGGCCCGCTCGACGGCCTTGTCGTCCGGGTCGCTCTTGACCTCGGGCTCGGGCCGGGGCGGGGCAGTGGGGGCCGGGTTGATCACCAGCACCTCGCCGTGCTGCTCGACCCCGGCCAGGGGCACGCAGATGATGCGGGCGAAGGTGTAGGAGGCATCGCGCTCGATGCGCACCACCTTGGCCACCGGGAAGCCGGCCGGGAAGACGCCGTCGAGCCCCGAGGTGACCAGCACGTCGCCGTTCTGCACGTCGGCGTTGGCCGGCATGTAGCGCAGCTCCAGGGCGCCGTTGCCTAGGCCGAACACCACCGAGCGCAGGCCGTTGCGCACCACCTGGACCGGCACCGCCTGGTCCTTGTCGGTGATCAGGGTGACCTCGGCGAGGAAGGGATAGAGCCGGGTCACCTGGCCGATCACGCCCACGTCGTCGATCACCGGCTGGCCCAGGGTCAGGCCGGACTGGCTGCCCTTGTCCACCACCACGCGGCGGGTGAACGGGTCCCGGTTGCCGTAGATGATCTGGGCCACCTTGCCGCTGGTAGCAAGCCGCTCGCGCATGTCAAGCAGGCGGCGCAGGCGCTGGTTCTCGGTTTCCAGCTGCTGGACCCGGGCCAGGGCGGCGGCGTCCTCCAGGTGGCGGCGTTGCAGGTCCTGGTTCTCGCCCTTAAGGACGTCCACCGTGTAGAAGTAGCTGCCCACGCCGGTCATGGCGCGCAACGGGGCCTGGACCGCCTCTTGCAGGGGCAGGACCACGGTGGCGATGCCCTTACGCAGCAGCTCCAGGTAGTGAAAGCGGTGGTCGAGGACCAGCAGCGACACGGACAGGCCGAGATAGATCGACAGGAGCGCCAGGGGCGCCGGGCCGCGCTTGAAGAACGGGGGCGGCTGATGGTCCATCGGCGGTCAGGAAGAAACGGGGAGGGGGGAGAAAACGAAGCGGCGGCCCAAACGACACGGGCCGGGCGACTTGATCGTCCCGGCCCACGGGGTACCGCCCCAGGGAATCACGGTGTGCTCGCGCGGTGTCCGATACGCCGGATCACTCGTTGGCGAAGATGCTGCCGAGCTTGTCCATCTTTTCCAGGGCCAGGCCGGAACCGCGCACCACGCAGGTCAGCGGGTCTTCGCCGACCACCACGGGCAGGCCGGTCTCTTCCATCAGCAGGCGGTCCAGATCGCGCAACAGGGCGCCGCCGCCGGTGAGCACCATGCCCCGCTCGGCGATGTCCGCGCCGAGTTCGGGCGGGGTCTGCTCCAGGGCCGACTTGACTGCGGAAACGATCTGGTTGAGCGGTTCGGTGAGGGCTTCGAGGATCTCGTTGGAGGAAATGGTGAAGGCGCGGGGAATGCCCTCGGCCAGGTTGCGGCCCTTCACTTCCATCTCCTTCACCTCGGAGCCGGGGAAGGCGGAACCGATTTCCTTCTTGATGTTCTCGGCGGTGGTTTCGCCGATCAGCATGCCGTAGTTGCGGCGGATGTAGTTGATGATGGCTTCGTCGAACTTGTCGCCGCCGACGCGCACCGAGGTCGAATACACCATGCCGCCCAGGGAGATCACGCCCACCTCGGTGGTGCCGCCGCCGATGTCCACCACCATGGAGCCGGTGGCCTCGGCCACCGGCAGCCCGGCGCCGATGGCGGCAGCCATCGGCTCCTCGATCAGGTACACCTGGGAGGCGCCGGCGCCGATGGCGGATTCGCGGATGGCGCGGCGCTCCACCTGGGTCGAGCCGCAGGGCACGCAGATGATGATGCGCGGCGAGGGGGACAGCAGCTTGGAGTCGTGGACCTTCTTGATGAACTGCTTGAGCATCTGCTCGGTCACGGTGAAGTCGGCGATCACGCCGTCCTTCATCGGGCGGATGGCGGTGATGGTGCCCGGCGTCTTGCCCAGCATCAGCTTGGCTTCCTTGCCCACCGCCTGAATGGTCTTCTTGGCGTTGGGGCCGCCTTCGAGGCGGATCGCCACCACCGACGGTTCGTCCAGAACGATGCCCTTGCCACGCACGTAGATCAGGGTATTGGCGGTACCCAGGTCGATGGCCAGGTCGTTGGAAAAGTAACTGCGCAGAAAGCCGAACATTTGCGATTGAATCCTTGAGCTTGGTGTCCGCCGGACCGCTCCCCAACGGCCCCGCATCTGAAATCCTGAATTTTAGCTATGCCGGACAACCACGCCGACGGGCCGGGAAGACGGTTTTCCACTCGGGGCTACACACCCAAGCCACCTCCGTCCCGAGCAGGTCCGCGCCGCTTGCGCCGGGGCGCCGAAACCCCTGCGGGCTGCGGCGAATAAAGCTTTTATGATACCTTATAAAGCTTTCCAGTATAAGACTTTACGGGTGTTTCTCCCATGTCTCTGACCCTCGACCAGGTCGCCCGGATCGCCCACCTTGCCCGCATCGAGGTGACGCCCGCCGAAAGCGAGGCCGTTCGCGACAAATTGAACGGCATTCTCGCCATGATCGACGAACTTCAGTCGGTCGACACCACCAACGTCGCCCCCATGGCCCACGCCCAGGATCTGGCCCAGCGCCTGCGCGACGACGCCGTCACGGAAACCGACCGCCGCGCCACCTACCAGGCCGTCGCCCCGGAAACCGAGGCCGGCCTGTACCTCGTGCCCAAGGTGATCGAGTAAGCCATGATCAACGCCTCCCTCAAGGAACTCTCGGCCGCCCTGGCCGACAAGCGCATCTCCAGCGTCGAGCTGACCCAGCTCTACCTCGACCGCATCGCCCGGCTCAACCCGGACCTCAACGCCTACGTCACCGTGGATGCGGCGAGGTCCCTGGCCGCCGCCCAGGCGGCGGACGCCCGCCGCGCCGCCGGCAACGCCCATGCCCTGACCGGGGTGCCCCTGGCCCAGAAGGACATCTTCTGCGCCGAAGGCTGGCGCACCACCTGCGGCTCGAAGATGCTCGAGACCTTCGTCTCGCCCTACGACGCCCACGTGGTCACCCGCCTGGAAAAGGACGCCGGCATGGTGTCCCTGGGCAAGACCAACATGGACGAGTTCGCCATGGGCTCGTCCAACGAAACCTCCTACTACGGCCCGGTGCAGAACCCCTGGGACCGCAGCCGGGTGCCCGGCGGCTCTTCCGGCGGCTCTGCGGCGGCGGTGGCCGCCCGCATGGCGCCGATCGCCACCGGCACCGACACCGGCGGCTCGATCCGCCAGCCCGCCGCCCTGTGCAACCTGACCGGCCTCAAGCCCACCTACGGCGTGGTGTCGCGCTGGGGCATGATCGCCTTCGCCTCGTCCCTGGACCAGGCCGGCCCCATGGGCAAGAGCGCCGAGGACTGTGCCCTGCTGCTCTCCGCCATGGCCGGTTTCGACCCCAAGGACTCCACCAGCCTGGACCGGCCGGTCGAAGACTACGCCCGCGATCTGGAGCAGCCCCTGGCCGGCCTGAAGATCGGCCTGCCCAAGGAATTCTTCGCCGACGGCATGAACGCCGACGTGGCCCAGGCGGTCGACGCGGCCATTGCCGAATACCGCAAGCTGGGCGCCGAGATCGTGGAGGTGTCGCTGCCCAACATGAAGCTGTCGGTGCCGGCCTACTACGTGATCGCCCCGGCCGAAGCCAGTTCCAACCTGTCGCGCTTCGACGGGGTGCGCTACGGCCACCGCGCCGCCGAGTACACCGACCTGACTTCGCTGTACAAGAACAGCCGCGCCGAAGGCTTCGGCGCCGAAGTGAAGCGCCGCATCCTGATCGGCACCTACGTGCTGTCCCACGGCTACTACGACGCCTACTACCTGCAAGCCCAGAAGGTGCGCCGCCTGATCGCCCAGGACTTTGCCGCGGCCTTCGCCCAGTGCGACGTGATCCTCGGCCCGACCAGCCCGGACGTGGCCTTCCGCGCCGGCGAGAAGGCGGCCGATCCGGTGCAGATGTACCTCTCGGACATCTACACCATCGCCGTCAACCTGGCCGGCCTGCCCGGCATGTCCCTGCCCTGCGGCTTCGCCCAACGCAACGGCAAGCGCCTGCCAGTGGGGCTGCAATTGATCGGCGACTACTTCAGCGAGGCCCGCCTGCTGAACGTCGCCCACCAGTACCAGCGTGCCACCGACTGGCACCAGCAGATGCCGGAGGGCCTGTAAATGCAGTGGGAAGTTGTCATCGGTCTCGAGACCCACGCCCAGCTCTCGACCGTCTCCAAGATTTTCTCCGGCAGTTCCACCGCCTTCGGCGCCGAACCCAACACCCAGGCCGCGGCCATCGACCTGGCCCTGCCCGGCGTGCTGCCAGTGCTCAACCGCAAGGCCGTCGAATGCGCCATCAGGTTCGGCTTGGCGGTGGGCGCCGAGGTGTCGCCGCGCTCGGTGTTCGCCCGTAAGAACTACTTCTACCCGGACCTGCCCAAGGGCTACCAGATCAGCCAGTTCGAGCTGCCGGTGGTGGTGGGCGGCAACCTGGTGCTGCAAGTCGGGCAAGGGGAAAACGCCTACGAGAAGACCGTACGCCTGACCCGGGCCCACCTCGAAGAAGATGCCGGCAAGTCCCTGCACGAGGACTTCCACGGCAAGACTGGCATCGACCTCAACCGGGCGGGCACGCCGCTGCTGGAGATCGTCTCCGAGCCCGACATGCGCTCCTCGGCCGAAGCCGTGGCCTACGCCAAGACCCTGCACGCCCTGGTGCGCTGGATCGGCATCTGCGACGGCAACATGCAGGAAGGCTCGTTCCGCTGCGACGCCAACGTCTCGGTGCGCCCCAAGGGCCAGGAAGCCTTCGGCACCCGGCGTGAGATCAAGAACCTCAACTCCTTCCGCTTCCTGCAGCAGGCCATCGACTATGAAGTGCGCTGGCAGATCGAGACCCTGGAGGACGGCGGCAAGATCGAGCAGGCCACCGTGCTGTTCGACCCGGACACTGGCGAGACCCGGGCCATGCGCAGCAAGGAGGACGCCCAGGACTACCGCTACTTCCCGGACCCGGACCTGCTGCCCCTGGTGATTTCCGACGCCTGGAAGGCCGAGGTCAAGGCGACCATGCCCGAGCTGCCCGGCGAAAAGCGCGCCCGCCTGGAAGCCGAGTACGGCCTGTCCGCTTACGATGCGGCGACCCTGACCGCCTCCCTGGAAGTGGCCGACTACTTCGACGCCGCCCTGGCCGCCCTGGGCGCCGCCGGCAAGACCCAGGCCAAGACCGTGGCCAACTGGGTGATGGGCGAGCTGTCCGCCCGGCTCAACAAGGACGGCCGCGAGATCGGCGATTCGCCCGTGTCCGCCGCCCAGCTGGCCGGCCTGGTGGCGCGCATCGGCGACAACACCATCTCCAACGCCATCGCCAAGAAGGTGTTCGAAGCCCTGTGGAACGGCGACGGCCAATCCGCCGACGAAGTGATCGACAAGCAGGGCTTGAAGCAGATCACCGACAGCGGCGCCATCGAGAAGCTGGTGGACGAGGTGCTGGCCGCCAATCCGGGCAACGTGGCCGAGTACAAGGCCGGCAAGGAGAAGGCCTTCAACGCCCTGGTCGGCCAGGTGATGAAGGCAGCCAAGGGCAAGGCCAACCCGCAGCAGGTCAACGACCTGCTCAAGGCCAAGCTGGCCGGCTGAAGCCGCTTATCGGCCCACACATCCGGCCGCCCAATGACAAACGCCAGCCCTCGGGCTGGCGTTGTCGTTCGGGGCGTCGTGCTATCGCCGCACGACAACCGGATTGCGGCCGGGCCGGCGCTACTGGCGCCCCCGGTCCACCCCCGGACCGGCCGTGGTCTGGGCGGGAATCCGGCTGGTGAGTTCACGGTAACGGCGACGATCGTCGTCGAACTTAGCGCGAACCGAATCCAATTCCTTCTTCTTGGCCTCGATGATCTCGGTCTGGGACTTGATCTCGGAGCTCACCTCGCTCACGTTGCGGCGCAATTCCTCGGGCATCGCCTTCTTCTTGTAGAACTCGGCTTCGTCCTGATAGCGCTTCTGTTGCTTCAGGGCGTCGGCCAGGCGGCCCTCGGCGCGCTTCAGCGATTCCTGCACGTCCCTCTCCCAACGGGCCTGGAGGAAGTCGATGTCCTTCTCGCCGTTGGGGTAGGTGTCGAGCAGGGCCTGGTCCTTGCGCCGCTGCTCACGCTTGGCCGCCTCTTCCTCCTTCTTGCGCCGGGCCTCGGCCTCGCGCTGGGCGCGCAATTCGGCGGAGATGGGGCCTTCGACCCGCTTCACCACATTGCCGCGCTCGTCCAGCTCGCGCCAGGCGTGGCCGACGCATTGGGGCGGCATCGAATCCATGCACACGGTCCGGCCGGAAGCCGGGTCCTCGCAGCACACCAGGCGGGTGCCGGCCTGGGCCGCGGCGGGCCAGACGCCTGCCGACGCGGCCGCCAGCGCCAGCAGCAGGGCCGGCGCCAATCGTGGGGTGGAACGGTTAGCGGGCGACACCGTAGTTGGACCGGTAGCGGGCCACCGCGTCGGCGTGGGCGGCCAGGTCGGCGTGGTCGCCCAGGTAGGCCATCAGGTCGTCCAGGGTGGCCACCGCCACCACCGGGATGCCGTAGTCCCGGGTCACTTCCTGGACCGCCGACAGCTCACCCTGGCCCCGCTCCATGCGGTCCAGGGCGATCAGCACCCCGGCGGGGGTGGCGCCGGCCTGGCGGATCAGCTCCACCGATTCGCGCACCGAGGTGCCGGCGGAGATCACGTCGTCCACGATCAGCACCCGGCCGGCCAGGGGAGCGCCCACCAGCACACCGCCCTCGCCGTGGTCCTTGGCTTCCTTGCGGTTATAGGCGTAGGGGTAGTTCTTGCCCTGCTGGGCCAGCACCAGGGCGATCGAGGCCACCAGGGGGATGCCCTTGTAGGCCGGCCCGAACAGCACGTCGCACTGCAAGCCCGACGCCACCAAGGCCTGGGCGTAGAATTGGGACAGTTTCGCCAGCGCCTCGCCGTCGTTGAACAGCCCGGCATTGAAGAAGTAGGGCGACAGCCGCCCGGCCTTGGTCTTGAACTCACCGAAACGCAGCACGTTGCGTGCGACGGCGTAGGCGATGAATTCCTGGCGAAAATCCTGCATGAACCACTCCATTTGGCCCCCGACGCCGCGAAAAACGCAGCCGTAACGGGGAAAATTGCTCAAAAACCACTAATCGCGCCATGTTACGCATCGTCTCGCTGAATCTCAACGGCATCCGCTCCGCCTGGAGCAAGGGCTTCCCCGACTGGGTCGCCACCCACGGCGCCGACATCTTCTGTTTCCAGGAGCTCAAGGCCCAGATTCCCGACCTGTCCCCGGACATGCTCGCCCCCCCGGGCTACCACGCCTACTACCACTGCGCCGAAAAGCGCGGCTACAGCGGCGTAGGCCTGTGGAGCCGGCGCGAGCCCGACCGGGTGGTGGAGGGCATCGGCCACCCCGGCTTCGACGCCGAGGGCCGCTACCTGCGCGCCGATTTCGGCAAGCTCACCGTGGTTTCCCTGTACCTGCCCTCCGGCTCCAGCTCGGAAGAGCGACAGCAGGCCAAGTTCGCCTTCATGGCCGAGTTCGCCCCGGTGCTGGCCGAGCTAATGGCCGGGGCCAAGCGCGACGGGCGGGAGGTGGTGGTGTGCGGCGACTGGAATATCGCCCACAAGGAAATCGACCTGAAGAACTGGAAGTCGAACCAGAAGAACTCGGGCTTCCTGCCCGAGGAGCGGGCCTGGCTGTCGGCCCTGTTCGACCAGGGCGGCTGGGTGGACGCCTTCCGTTGCGTGGACCCGCGCCCGGAGCGCTACACCTGGTGGTCCAACCGGGGCCAGGCCTGGGCCAAGAACGTGGGGTGGCGCATCGACTACCAGATCGCCACGCCCGGACTGGCCGCGGCCGCCCACCACGCCGAAATCTGGGTGGACAGCCGCTTCTCCGACCACGCTCCGCTCACCCTCGATTACGACGTCGCCCCCGCCTGACGGCTCGCCGACCGTTACCGACGGTCACGGGGAACGCACCGTTTCACCACGGTTTCGCGTTGCAATTCCCCGGGGGAGCGATTAACGTCAACTCAGTATTTGTCTCCATCATAACGAGGTTCGCCATGGCTCAAGACACCGCACTCTCCAAAGACAAACTGGTTTCCGACCTCAAGGTCGTGGTCGCCGACGCCGAAGAACTGCTCAAGGCCACCGCCAGCCAGGCCGGCGAAAAGGCCGCCGAGCTGCGCACCCGCATCCAGGACCGCCTGCGCGACGCCAAGGTGCGCCTGGCCGACGCCGAAGCCGCCCTGATCGACACCACCAAGGCCGCCGCCCGCGCCACCGACGACTTCGTCCACGACCATCCGTGGAAGGCCGTCGGCGTCGCCGCCGCCGTGGGCCTGGTGATCGGCGTGCTGATCGGCCGCCGTTAAGCCGCCCAGCGCCACGCACCGCACCATGGGTGACGCCACCCGCCCGGAGGAGGCCGCCGGCCACTCCGGGCTTTTCACGTCCCTGAAGGGACTCCTGGCGACCTTCGTCGCCACCGCCCACACGCGCCTGGAACTCCTCGCCACCGAGGTGGAAGAAGAAAAGCTGCGCGTCTTCTCCCTGCTCGCCCTCACCGTCGGCGCCGTATTCACCCTGCTGCTCGGCGTGGTGCTGGCCATCGCCCTGGTGGTGGCGGCCTTCTGGGACAATCGTATCGCCGTCCTGGGCGGCCTCACCGTGCTCGCCTTCGCCGCCTTCGCCCTGTTCGCCTGGCGCTTCCGCCAAGTGGCGCGGCGCAGCTCGCCCCTGTTCGCCCACAGCCTGGCCGAACTGCGCGAAGACCTGCGCCGCCTGCGCGGCCGGGACTGAGCGGGAACGGGGACACCGGAGCGGGAATGAACGAACGCCGTCTCGAACTGGCCATGCGACGTGGCTGGCTGCAATCGGAAATCGACCTGCAACGCCGCCGCATCGCCGACCAGGCCCAGCCCCTGGCCAACGCCCTGGACAAGGTGGACGGCCTGGCCGGGCGGGTACGCGGCCTGCGCGACCACCCCGGGCTGATCGGCGCCGCCGTGGCCGCCCTGGTGATCCTGCGCCCCCGCCGTCTGTGGCGCTGGGGCAAGCGCGGCCTGGCCCTGTGGACCCTGGGGCGCAGCCTGCGCACCCGGCTGTCCGGCTTCTTCGGCAGCTAAGGCCGCCAGCTTTCTTCAGGGCGCTCCACCCCCGCAGCGAACTCGTCGCAATTCGTCGCGCCCGCAGCCTAGCGGGCGCGCACCTCATTCCCTCATCGCCAGCATCGGCAGCCCCGCGTAGAGCGACTGCCCGCGCCACGCCCTTTGGTGCCTCGGCCCCGTCCTGCTCAGGCCGGCCAGATGTCCTGGCGCACCAGTTCGGCCAACGCCTGGGGCGCCCAGCCCCGGTTGGCTGCCGGCGAAGCCGGGCTGGGGTGCAGGATGCGCCCCGTCTTCACCCCCATCCCCGCCAGGGCGCGCACCGCCTGGGCCTCGGCATAGGCGCCGATGCCGATCACCCAGTCCGCCTGCACCGCCTCGACCACGGCGCGCAGGTGGGCGTCGCAGGCGGCGGTGACCGGGGCGGTCTCGCTGGCCGGCAGCTTGTCCGGGGTGACGTTCTTGCCCTCGGCGAAGAAGGCCAGGGGGCAGTAGTTGGCAACGAAATGCTCGGCGAAGAAGGCTTCCGGCGTGCCGAAGCGCTCGCGGAAGAGGCCCCACAACCGCGCCCCGCTCACCTCGGAACGCTTGCAGGCGAAGCCCTCCACCGGCTTCTTCGGGTTCTCGTGCGCCGGCTTGCCCACCGGGGCGGTGATGCCCAGCCAGTCGCGCACCGCGGCGATCTCGCCGAAGGGCACGCCGATCTGGGCCATGCCGAAGGGCCCCGGGTTCATGCCGAGGAAGACCACCCGCTTGTTCCCTTCGCCGTAGCGGCGCACGTAGGCCTCGAAGGGCGCCCAAGCGTACTCTAGGGGATTGTAGACGTGGGTCACCGGAGCGGAGAAGGGCAGGGGCGCCAGGGCGGCGGACAGCTCCCGGGCAGCGTCGAGCAGGGCAGTTGCGGACATGAAGGCGTGGCGGTGAAAAATGCGGTTCGTGAATCGGCTCGGTCGTCGGCTCAGTCGTCGGCTCAGTCGTCGGCTCAGTCGTCGGCGCCGGCGGGCAGCACCGGACGGACCAGGGCGGTAAGGGCTTGGCGCATCCACCAGACCATGACCACCCCCGGCGCGGCGATGGCGATGGAGAAGAGGAAGAAGGCGGGCCAGCCGATGGATTCGGACAGCACGCCGGACAGGGGGCTCACGTAGATGCGCCCGACGGCGGCGAAGGCCGACAGCAAGGCGTAGTGGGTGGCCGAGAAGCGCTGGTTGCACAGGGCCATCAGCAGGGCAACGAAGGCCACCGTGCCCATGCCGCCGGTGATGTTCTCGCCGGCGATCACGGTGAGCAGCAGCCAGTCCAGGGCAGCCGGGGTGTGCAGGGCGACGATGCCCCAGTCGAAGGCCGGCACCTGCACCGATCCCCAGGCACCCTTGCCGAGCAGGGCCAGGGCGTAGAAGCCGAAGTTGGAGGCCAGTTGCAGCAGGCCGAACACCAGCAAGGCCCGGTACAGGCTGAGGCGGGTCATGATCAGGCCGCCGACGAAGGCGCCCAGGATGGTCAGCCAGATGCCGATCACCTTGTTGGCGATGCCCACCTCTTCCTGCAAGAAGCCCATGCCCTTGATCAGGAAGGGCGTGGTCAGGCTGCCGGCGAAGGCGTCGCCGAGCTTGTAGAGGATGATCAGCACCAGAAAGGCCGCCGCCCCGTTCTGGGCGAAGTAGCTGTTCAGGGAGCGGTTGAGGGTCTCGAAGCCGGTGCGCCGGGCGAGCCAGTAGGCCAGCGGCAGGGTGCAGGCGATCTCGGCCAGGACGAACAGCAGCTGGATCCACTTGTTGGCGTCGTTCGGGTCCAGGCCCGCCAGCACCAGGGCCTGGCGCGCCACGGCGTAGCCCGCCACCACCCCGGCGATCATGGCGGCAAAGCCCAGCAGCTCGCGGCGCGGGTCCGAATCCAGGGGCTTGGAGACGCCCGCCACCCGGGGCAACAGGGTCAGGGACAGGGCGCCGCAGACCATCAGGATGGTGCCCATCACCCCGTACACCCGGGGCCAGGACTGCCACTGGCCGGCCCATATGAGGGCGATGCCGCCGGACAGGATCATCGCCAGCCGGTAGGCGAAGACGTGCACCGAGGCCCCCAGGCCCCGCTCCTCTTCCGGCAGCAGGTCGGTGCGGTAGGCGTCCACCACCACGTCCTGGGACGCCGAGAGAAAGGCCACCAGTACCGCCGCCAGGGCGAACAGCTGGGGCGTGGCGCTCGGCGACAGGGTCGCCATCCACCACAGCAGCCCGCCCAGGGCGAACTGGGTCAGGGCCAGCCAGCCGCGCCGCCGCCCCAGCCAGGGCAGCTCGAAGCGGTCCATCAGGGGCGCCCAGAGAAACTTGAAGGTGTAGGGAATGCCCACCAGGCCGAAGAAGCCGATGGTGGCCAGATCGACCCCATCCACCGTCAGCCAGGCCTGCATGGCCTGGCCGGTGAGGGCCAGGGGCAACCCGGAAGCGAAGCCGAGGATGAGGATGGCGAGGAGCCGCCAGGCGCGGCCGATGTGGTGACGGCCGACCATCAGCGCGCCCCCACGGGGGAGGACGCATCGGGGCAGCGGGCGCGGGACGGCAGGGCAGGGCGGATCACGGGGAGCGGGTTATTGAAGTTATCGGGAGCGAGCGGAACCGGGCAGGCCAGAAACAAGGGCGGACAGCAGGCCGTGGGCGGCGGAAATTCACGCCGCGCCGACAGCCAATGCCGGGCGCGCGCCGGGGCCACAGCCGGAGCCACATTAAGGCCGCACCGCGCGGCGGCCGCAGCCGCATAACGGCGCCGGACCGCCCGGAAGGGTCGCACATCGGGCCGGGCAGGGGAAGGGCGCATCGTCGCGCCGGCTGCACCGCGCCACGCCGAAACCCTTGCCTGGCAAGGGTTTCCGCCGGGCGCGGCAAAACGCCGCCCGGGCCAAGCGATTTACTATTAAGTAATATATAAGACCTGTTTTCTTAGACACTTAGCTTATGTTGTAATTATGGATTACGTTTAGTTTGAACCCCTGACCCCCCGGGCCACGATGGAGGAAACCGTAATGCCCCAAGCCCTGCCCCCGACCCTTGCCGAGGACGTCCTGAATGCCCGCATCCGCCTGCCGCGCCTGCGCGAGCGGATCACCACCCCGGAGGCCGCCGCCGCCTGGGTCAAGGACGGCATGACCGTGGGCATGAGCGGCTTCACCCGCTCCGGCGACGCCAAGGTGGTGCCGGTGGCCATCGCCGAGCGGGCCCGCCACACGCCGCTGAAGATCGACCTGATCACCGGCGCCTCCCTGGGCAACGACCTGGACAAGATTCTCACCGAAGCCGGCGCCCTGGCCCGGCGCATCCCCTTCCAGTCCGACGCCACCCTGCGCGGCGCGATCAACCGGGGCGAGGTGATGTTCGTGGACCAGCACCTCTCGGAAACCGTCGAGCTGCTGCGCACCGGCCAGATCGGCCCGATCGACCTGGCCATCGTCGAAGCCGCCGCCATCACCGAGGACGGCGCCATCGTGCCCACCACCTCGGTGGGCAACTCCGCCAGCTTCGCCATCCTGGCCGAGAAGGTGATCGTCGAGATCAACGTCAGCCAGCCCCTGGCCCTGGAAGGCCTGCACGACATCTGGATTCCCGGCCGCCGCCCCAACCGGGACCCGCTGCCCCTGACCTGGGTGTCGGACCGCATCGGCACCCCGGCCATCGCCATCCCGCCGGAGAAGATCGTCGCCATCGTCATCAGCGACAAGGCCGACAGCCCGGCCAACATCCAGCCGGCGGACGAAGAGACCGCCGCCATCGCCGCCCACCTGATCGACTTCTTCGCCCACGAGGTCAGCCACGGCCGCCTGACGCCGTCGCTGCAACCGCTCCAGGCCGGCATCGGCACCATCGCCAACGCTGTCCTGGCCGGCTTTGCCGACAGCCCCTTCTACGGCCTGACCATGTACTCGGAGGTGCTCCAGGATTCCACCTTCGACCTGTTCGACGCCGGCAAGCTGGACTTCGCCTCGGGCTCGTCGATCACCCTGTCCGCCGAACGGGGCAAGGAGGTGTTCGCCAACCAGGAGCGCTACCGCGACAAGCTGGTGCTGCGCCCCCAGGAAGTCAGCAACCACCCCGAGGTGGTGCGCCGCCTCGGCCTGATCTGCCTCAACACCGCCCTGGAAGCCGACATCTACGGCAACGTGAACTCCACCCACGTCTATGGCACCCACATGATGAACGGCATCGGCGGCTCCGGCGACTTCGCCCGCAACGGCTACCTGTCGATCTTCGCCACCAAGTCGGTGGCCAAGAACGGCGAGCTGTCCAGCCTGGTGCCCATGGTCAGCCACGTGGACCACACCGAGCACGACGTGGACATCCTGGTCACCGAGCAAGGCCTGGCCGACCTGCGCGGCCTGGCGCCCCGGGAACGGGCCCGCACCATCATCGCCAACTGCGTGCATCCGGACTTCCGCGAGCCCCTGTCCGACTACTTCGAGCGGGCCTGCCTGCGCGGCGGCCACACCCCGCACATCCTTGAAGAGGCGCTGTCCTGGCACACCCGTGCCCGGGACACCGGCTCGATGCGCGAAACCAAGCGCTCCCTCAAGGTGGCCTGAGCCGTGCGTCGGCAGCTTCGGTAGCAACGGCGAAACTGCACCAACGAAAAAGCCGGCCTGGAAAGGCCGGCTTTTTCACGTCCGCCGCCAACGACGGCCGCGGCGCCTACCGCGTCACACCGCCCAGTTGAGGCGGCCCAGGCGGTACAGGGCCACGTCGGCGTTGAGGTTGGGATCGTCGGCCACCGGCTGGCCGGCGGCGAAGGCGCGCCGCTCGCGCACGGCGATGCCCAGCTTGTCGCACAGGGCCTCGAAGTCGGCGATGGTGAAGAAGCGTACGTTGGGCGAGTCGTACCACTGGTAGGGCAGGTAGTCGGACACCGGCATGCGCCCGGCGGCGATGGCCGCCCGGTTCTGGTGGTAGCCGAAGTTGGGGATCGACACCACCGCCTCCCGGCCGACGCGCAGTATCTCGCGCAGCATCTGCTCGGTGTGGTGCACCGTCTGCAACGACAGGGACATGATGACGTGGTCGAAGAAGTCGTCCTCGAAGCCGGCCAGGCCGCGCTCCAGGTCGGTCTGGATGACGTTGATGCCGTTGCGGACGCAGGCGGTCACCTGGGCCGGGGCGATCTCCACGCCGTAGCCGCGCACCCGGCGTGCCGCGCCAAGGTGCTTGAGCAGGCTGCCGTCGCCGCAGCCCAGGTCGAGCACCCGGGCGCCTTCGGCCACCCAGGCGGTGATCACGTCGAAGTCGAAGCGGAAACCGCCGGCCAGGGCGTAGGGGTCTGCCGCGGCGGTATCGGCGGGGCGTGAATGGGGGGATTGGTTCTGGGTCGTCGTCATGGCCGCCTCACACCGCGATGTTGTCGAGGTAGGCCCGCACCACGTCGTGGTACTGGGGGTCGTCGAGGAGGAAGGAATCGTGGCCGAAGTTGCACTCCACCTCGGCGTAGGTCACGTCCCGGTCGTTGTGCACCAGGGCGTAGACGATCTCCCGGCTGCGCTCCGGCGAGAAGCGCCAGTCGGTGGTGAACGACACCACCAGAAAGCCGGCCTTGGCCGGGGCCAAGGCGGCGCGCAGGTCGCCGCCGCAGTTGCGCGCCGGGTCGAAGTAGTCGAGGGCCTTGGTGGTGATCAGGTAGGTGTTGGCGTCGAAGTAGCGGGTGAACTTGTCGCCCTGGTAGCGCAGGTAGGATTCGATCTGGAATTCGGCGTCGTAGTTGTAGCCCAGTTCGCCGCCGTTCTTCATCTCCCGGCCGAATTTCTCGCCCATCTGATCGTCGGACAGGTAGGTGATGTGCCCCACCATGCGCGCCAGGCGCAGGCCGCGCACCGGCACCACGCCGTGCTCGTAGTAGTGGCCGCCGTGGAAATCCGGATCGGTGAGGATGGCCTGGCGGGCCACCTCGTTGAAGGCGATGTTCTGGGCCGAAAGCTGGGGCGCCGAGGCGATCACCAGGGCGTGGCGCACCCGCTCCGGGTGGGCCACGGTCCAGTGCAGGGCCTGCATGCCGCCGAGGCTGCCGCCGACGATGACCGCCCAGGTGCGGACACCCAGCCGGTCGGCCAGGAGCGCCTGGGCCTCGACCCAGTCCTCCACCGTCACCACCGGGAAATCGGCGCCGTAGGGCTTGCCGGTGGCCGGGTTGGTGCTCATCGGGCCGGTGGAGCCGTAGCAGCCCCCCAGGTTGTTCACCCCGACGACGAAGAACTTGTCGGTGTCGAGGGGCTTGCCCGGGCCCACCAGGTTGTCCCACCAGCCCAGGCTCTTCGGGTCGTCGGCATAGACGCCGGCGACGTGGTGGCTGCCAGACAGGGCGTGGCAGACCAGCACGGCGTTGGAGGCCGTGGCGTTGAGGGTGCCGTAGGTCTCATAGACCAGTTCGAAGCCGGGCAAGGTGACCCCGGACGAGAGGGTGATCGGCGCGTCGAACACCGCCTTTTGCGGCGCGACCACGCCCACCGAGCCCGGCGCCGTGGCGGCCGGGGCGGCAGGGGTTGGGGGTGTCGTGGTGCTCATGGTGTCCTGTAAAGCAAAAAACCCAGTCGGCCAAGCCAGGACTGGGTTTCTTCGCGTCCCGCTTTAGCCGTATTTATTGAGCGCCCGCAAGCTGAAATCAAATCGGCGCTGAGGGACGAACCTTACTCCCCGGGGGAAAACGCTGTCAATGCGTGGGCAATGCGCCAGCAAATGCACGCCAGCAATACGCAGCCGCCGAGGCGGGGCCGGTGTGCGGCTCATGCACGGCAGCTGCGGTGCGATGGCGCCGTAGCGCGGGATGGGCGCGGGGCGCAGGCTGCCCCCGGCCGCGCCGGGCGGCCTGGGGCTGGGAGCGTAAATTCCGCCACGCCAAACCCCGCGCCAGTAGGGCGTTTCCAGGCAGGCATCGCGGAGAGCTAGGCGGGGCGCGGCGCTCCACCATGCCATCGTGAAAGTCCGCGCCCCGCCTTGCTTTCCGGCCGATGGCCCGGAGCGCGGGTTAAGCGGCGTCCGGCAGCGGCGTCAGTCCGCCGGCCGGTCGATCATCACGTAGCGCTTGCGCACCGGCTCCAGCACGTGGAACTCGCCGCGGAAGCCGGCGGGGATGATGCAGGCGTCGCCGGGGCCGAATTCCTTGGCATGGCCGGCCTCGTCGAGCAGGCGCAGCCGGCCTTCCAGCACGTGGAAGAACTCGTGCCGCCCGGCGTGGAAGGCGATCTTCCACGCCCCGGGCTCGCAGCACCATTCGCCCATGGAGATGGCGCCGTCCTCGGCGCTGTAGGCCTCCCGGGTGGTGCGCAGGGGTGCCGGGGCCGGGCCCACCACCCGCTCCGGCGCGGGCCGGTCGGTGGTGGGGGCGGGCAGGGGGTCGGCGAAGGCGATCAGGGACGGAGGGCAGGGCGTGCTCATGCGGCGGTCTCGGCAGTAGGGGGGGTAGCGCCCAGCCAGTCGGCACGGCGCAGGTGGGCCAAGGGCGCGGCGCGGCGGGCCGGTTTGAGCTGGGCGGTGTCGGCGGCCGGGGCGGCCAGGGTAATAGTTTTTTCCAACAACTCGTCGCGGCGGAACAGGTGCAGGGCCACCGTGTCGCCGGCCCGGTGGCGGGCCAGGTGCTTGTCCAGGTTGGCGCCGGTGACGCGCAGGCCGTTCCAGGCCACCAGGGTGTCGCCGGCGGACAGGCCGACGGCGTGGGCCGGGCCGTCGGCGTAGACGGCGGCGATTTTGGCTTCGCCCGTCGCAGCGCCGCTCTCCAGCTTGATCCCCAGGATGGGGGCCTTGGCCGGCGCATCCCAGGTCAATTCCACGCCCATGCCCTTGAAGAGGGGCGCCAAATCCAGTTCTTCGGCCGCCTCGACCCGGGCGCGCAGCCAGCGGGCCACGCCCGTGCCGCCCACCTCGGCCACGGCGGCGAAGATGCCGTCCTCGGCCACGCCGACCCCGGTCTGGCCGTGGCGACGCCACAGCAGGCGCATCACGTCGTCCAGGCTGGCGGCGCCGCCGCTCGTCTGGCGCAGCTTGAGGTCCAGCCCCAGGGCGATGGCGGCACCCTTGGCGTAGTAGCTGACCACCGCGTTGGCGCTGTTTTCGTCGGGGCGGTAGTACTTGATCCAGGCATCGAAGGACGATTCGGCCACGCTCTGGCGCAACCGTCCCGGGCCCTTCTGCACCTGGGTGAGGTTCTTGGCCGCCAGGGCCAGGTAGGCGGCCTGGTCGATGAGGCCGCTGCGCACCAGGGCCAGGTCGTCGTAGTAGCTGGTGAAGCCCTCGAAGGCCCACAGCAGGCGGGTGTAGTTCTCCACCGCCAGGTCGTAGGGGGTGAGGGCGGCGGGCTTGATGCGCTTGACGTTCCAGGTGTGGAAGTACTCGTGGCTGCACAGGCCGAGAAAGCGCAGGTAGCCCTCGGGCAGGGCGCCAGTCGCGGGCACGCCGTGGGGCAGGTCGTCGCGGCTGGCGATCAGGGCAGTGGAAGCCCGGTGCTCCAGCCCGCCGTAGCCGTCGCCCACGGCCATCACCAGGAACAGGTAGCGCTCCACCGGAGCGGCGCTGCCGGGGGCACCGCCGAACAGGTCGATCTGCCACTGGCAGACGCGGGCGAGGTCGGCGCACAGGCGGTCCAGGTCCGCCGCGCTCATGGCGTGGCGGCCGGTAATGGCGATGTCGTGGGGCGCGCCGCCGGCGGTGAAGGTGGCCAGGGTGAAGGTGCCCATTTCCACCGGGTGATCCACCAGTTCGTCGTAGTTGGCCGCTTCATAGACGCCGAAGCCGTAGGGTTCGGCGCCGTTCGCCGCCTTTTTCGCCCGGGGCAAGGTGGTCGCCACCCGCCAGGCGGCGTAGGCATTCCCCGCCGGCCGGCGCAGTTCCACCTGGCAGGGCCGGTCGGCATGGCCCTCGGGAAGCAGGAACAGGCTGGTGCCGTTGAAGAAGCCGTGGGTCTCGTCCAGGTGGGCGGCGCGCACCGACAGATCCCAGGCGTAGATGCGGGCGGTGACAGTGAGGGGTTGGCCGGCGGGCACCCGGCCGGCGCGCCAGGTGTGCTTGTCGATCTTGGTCAGCCTGACTGGCACGTTGCCCGACGATGCGGATATTTCGACCACATTGCGTGCAAATTCCCGAATCATATAGCTGCCGGGAATCCATGCCGGCAGCCTAAAGCGCTGGCCCTGGAGCTTGGGGTCGGGTAGGGTGCAACTGACCTCGAAGTAGTGGCCGGCGGGGTCGATGGGGGTGACGACGTAACGGAGCGGAGCGGTGGCGGACATGGGGTGTCGGTGGCGGGACGGAGGCGTGAAACGGATGGGGACGGCACGGCAGACGGCG
This sequence comes from Oryzomicrobium sp., assembly GCF_036820405.1. Classification (NCBI taxonomy): domain Bacteria; kingdom Pseudomonadati; phylum Pseudomonadota; class Betaproteobacteria; order Rhodocyclales; family Rhodocyclaceae; genus Oryzomicrobium; species Oryzomicrobium sp. The sequence goes on along the minus strand of NZ_DAISLS010000004.1, from coordinate 220,100 downwards.
GGACCGGGCATTACCGTAGGCGCAAGCCTTGAGGCGGCGTCGGGCGAGACCACTGCCAACGCGACGGGCCGACCGCAAGGCGGTCTTGTTCGGGGGCCTATTGTAGCCCTGGCGTTTCTGGGCGCCGCGCTGCTGGGCCTGGCGGGCTGCGCCGGGCAACCGCCGGATCGAGCCCTATCTGCCGCCCCGGCCACATCCTCCGCTGCCGCAGCCCCACTCCCCGCTGCGCCCACCCCGGCCGCTCCAGCTACTCAGCCGCTGCGGGTGGCGGTGGACGTGGGCCACTCCCTATCCGCCTCCGGCGCCACCAGCGCCCGGGGCACCAGCGAATTCGACTTCAACCTGAACCTGGCCCAGGTACTGCGCCCCGCCCTGGAAAGCCGGGGCATCGCCGTGCAGCCGGTCAATTTCGACGGCCTGATCGACGTGCCCAACGACGGCGGCGCTAGTGTTGGCAACAGCAGAAACGGTAACGGCAACAGCCTGCAAGCCCGGGTCGATGCCGCCGCAGGCAGCGCCTTCCTGCTCTCGATCCACCACGATTCGGTGCAGCCCTCCAAGCTCATCCCCTGGACCTGGGAAGGCCGGCACCTCGACTACTCCGACGAATACCGAGGCTTCGTCTTCTTCGTCTCCCACCGCAACCCGCAGCTGGCCAAGAGCCTGGCCTGCGCCTCGGCCATGGGCCGCGCCCTGCGCCAGCGCGGTTTCGTCCCCGCCACCCACCACGGCACCACCCCCGCCGGCACGCCTCGCCCCTGGGCCGACGAGGAAAACGGCGTGCGCTTCTACGACACCCTCTACGTCATCTCCCACAGCCCAATGCCGGCGGCGCTGTTCGAGGCGGGGATGTTGAAGAATCGGGAGGAGGAGTTACTGTTGCAGGATCGGGGGAGGCAGGGGGCGATGGTGGAGGGATTGGTGGAAGGGCTGGCGGCCTGTTTAGCTGAGAGGCCGTAGTGCGAACTAGAGGTCTGTAGAGATAATTTCCCCGAGCCCCGAGGGAAAGTTTCAAGCCTCACAAGCATTACTTAAATGACTAGCGTATAATCCAATTAGCATAACACCTGCATTAGCTTATAAGGTGTTTACAACTTTACATCATTTCTCTTACTGAAGAACCCGATGGTTAGACCAACAATACAACCACATGATGGCCAAATAGAACATCCGAGAACTTTTATGGAAGCATTTCAACACTTAAAAAACGCTGGACCAGCCAATCTATCAACCTCGGCAGGAATACCATTTCAAGCCAAAGCCCATGTTCCTCAAAAGGGGAATCATATTGGTGAAAATTGCATTAAAATTACTAGAGATGGTAAATCACGGGCTTACATATATGCATGTTGCTGGGGGCACAAAGCAAACTGCTCAGGAACGCACATAGATATCTACTCCCTCATCATATAAATATCAGGCGATAAAATAGCATAACCAGTTTCAAATAATTAGACTTTATCACAGCGCCCCTTTCTCGAAAAACTGGAACACCAAAATTCCCCAATTCAAATGGCTGAACCAAACTCCCAAATTGTCTATGTTTTGACAAATCCAGCAATGCCAGGCCTAGTAAAAATTGGCATGACTACTCAATTTGAAGTTGAGGAGCGGATGAAGCAACTCTATGGAACAGGAGTGCCTGTACCGTTCGATTGCGCGTTCGCATGCCAAGTAAAAGATGCATCAGAAGTAGAAAAGGCGCTTCATTTTGCCTTCGGAACAGGTCGAATCAATCCTAACCGTGAGTTCTTCAGAATTGAGCCTGAGCGAGTGATAGCCATTCTGAAGCTCTTGAAAGTTGAAGACATCACCAGCCAGGTCGAGCAAACTATTGGTTCTGATGTAACACCGGCAGACAAACAATCGGCACAGAATTTAAAGGACTCACGACGCCCAAGAATGGACTTTCATGAACTAGGCATCCCGAATGGATCAGTCTTAGTATCCAAGGACGGGCAATATGAAGCCACTGTCATTACAGAGAAGAAGGTGAACTTCAACGATGCCGTATGTTCACTGACAGCTGCCACACGCAAAATACTTGGCCTTGCGGATGACTACGCCATTCAACCTTCACCCCATTGGACATTCAATGGTAAAACACTGAAGGAAATCTACGATGAATTTCATTCTGCAACAGATGAAACCTAGCCAGATATTTAACAGGACATCAACCTGATAAACAGTTTTTCGTTTGACAACTTTGAAGTAGTGGCAGAAAAACAAGCCCCCCGTCCGTCAGGCGTAGAAGCTAGTGCTAAAACAACAAACTCCGCCCGAGGAGAAGTGCCGCCTCATAGCTTATCAAGCCCCACTCCCTGAGACTCAAAGAAAAATCGGCTCCGGCGTCAATTCCACCCCAAACTTCGCCGCCACATCCACCTGCACGGCCCGCATCACCGCCACCACGTCTTCACCCTTCGCCCCGCCCAGATTCACCAGCACCAGGGCCTGTTTTTCGTACATGCCGGCGGGGCCGAGGTGTTTGCCTTTCCAGCCGGATTGCTCGATCAGCCAGCCGGCGGCGAGCTTGATGTGGCCGTCGGGCTGGGGGTAGCGGGGTAGGCCCGGGTGGGCGGCGGCCAGGCGCTCGGCGGTGGCGGCGTCCACCACCGGGTTGTGGAAGAAGCTGCCGGCGTTGGGCACCGCCAGCGGGTCGGGCAGCTTGGCGCGGCGGATGGCCATGACGGCTTCGGCCACCTGGGTAGGCGTAGGGGTGGATTGGCCCCGTTCTTCGAGCCAGCGTGCCAGGTCGGCGTAGCGGACGATGGGCTGCCAGGCCTTGGGCAGGCGGAACACGACCCGGGTGATGGCGATGCGCCCGGTGAGGTGCCAGCCCTGCTGCTTGAACAGGCTGTCCCGGTAGGCGAAGCGGCAATCGTCCCGGGTGAAGGTGCGTTCCTCGCCGGTTTCCAGATCGACGGCTTCGACCCGGTGCAGGCGCTCGGCCACTTCCAGGCCGTAGGCGCCGATGTTCTGGATGGGGGCGGCCCCCACGGTGCCGGGGATGAGGGCCAGGTTTTCCAGGCCCGGGTAGCCGGCTTGCAGGGTCCACAGCACGAAGTCGTGCCAGTTCTCGCCGGCGCCGCCGGCCACGTACCAGGCGTCGGCGTCCTCGCCCACCAGTTCGCGGCCGGGGATGGCCATTTTCAGCACCAGGCCGGGGAAGTCGCCGGTGAGCACCAGGTTGCTGCCGCCGCCGAGGACGAAGCGGGGCAGGGCGGCCAAGACGGGATCGGCGGCCAGGGCGCGGTGCAGGGCCTGCAACTGGGCCGGCGCAGTCACCGTCAGCAATTGGGCGGCCGTGGCCGGCAGGGCCAGGGTGTTGAGGCGGGACAGGTCGGCAGCGGCGTGCAAGGTGCCGATGGCGCCCAGCGCGGCGGCGGGGGGCACGGGGAGGGAGGCGGTCATGGAGTGTCGTCCGAAGCGGAGGTAGCCGGCGCGGCGTTAGTGTCCGCCAGAAGCCCTGGCGTCGCCGTGGCGGCGGCCCGGGGCGCAGGAATGGGGAAGACCCGGTCGTAGGCCAGGTTGAACAGGTAGGCGTAGGCCGTGTAGGTGAGGGCCAGGCCGATGTCGGCCACCAGGGCGGGCCACCAGGCGAGGCCGGTCCAGGCGACGATGATCGGCAGGGTAAGGACGAGCAGGCCGCCTTCGAAGCCCAGGGCATGGACGAGGCGCCACACCGTCGGGCGCCGGTCCGCTTGGCGCCGGGCCAGGCGCCATTCGAGCCGGTCGAAGGCGGTGCAATAGAGGCCGTTCCACAGGGCCGCCACCAGGGCGAGCACGGCGAGCAGGCCCACCGAGTCGAGCAGCGGCGTACCGCTGGCCCAGGAAAAGCCCGGGGTGATGAGCACCAGGCCGAAGACCTCGAACAGGGCCACCTGGCGCACCCGGTCGGCCAGGGTGCGCAGCGGTGCGGCGCGGGTGGCCGGGTCGGCGTCGGCGACGTTGCCGGTCGCGGGGGCACCCATCGTCACAGCCCCCGGGCCCAGGCGGGGCGTAGCGGCGCCGTTTCCGGCGTGGCCAGGGCGCTGCGCACCTGGGCGAGCAGCCGCGCCTTGTCCACCGGCAGGTTGCCCTTCAATACAAGCCAGTTGGACGCATGATCGCTGCGGAAGACGGTACGTTTGAGTTCCAGCCCTGCCAGCAGGCGCTCCATTTCCGCCAGCAGACCTGGCAGATCCAGGGGCTGCCATTCCGGAAAGCCGGCACGGAAGCGCTCCTCGCCCTGGGGAAAGCTCACCACCAGGGTGGCCAGGAATTCGGGCTGGGTGGCGTTGATCAGCCGGGCCGAATTGTCGGCGTGCTGCTGCCAGAAGGCCGGGCCGCCCAGGCCGTTGAGCAGCATCACCGAGCGGGTGATGCCAGCCGCGCCGAGCTTGTCCAGGGCCTCCCGGGTGGTGTCGAAGGTCTCGCCCTTGTTCACCCGGGCCAGCACCGTGTCGTCGCCGGATTCGGCGCCCACGTAGGCCAGGGACAGGCCAGCCTCGCGCAGGGCGCGCAGCTCGTCCACGCTCTTTTTGCGCAGGTTGCGCGGCAGACAGTAGCTGGACACCCGGCGCACCCCGGGCAGGTGGGCGCGGATCGCCTCCAGGTAGGCGAGCAGGCGCCGGGTGGGCAGCACCAGGGCGTCGCCGTCGGCGAGGAAGACGCGGCGCAGCCGGTCGCCGTACAGCTCGCCCAGGCGGCGGATGCCGTCGATCACCTCGTCCTCGTCCCGGGCGCGGAAGCGCTTCTGCGGGGCGGTGTACTCGTAGTATGGCTATAAAAATGCAATACAACAATCTAACAAATAGCGTAAATACATGGTGTTATGATAAATAAACCAGTAAATTTATTACATTGCACTTTAAATATGTAATTTAATTGGCTCTAAACCATAGCTATGGTGCCATTTTCTTACATTTTGGCAAGGGCGATGAAACATCAGCATGACGTCCTTTGATGTCTTACCAGGAGCCTCAATTCCATACCTTTTCTCATTGGGCTCGCTTGCGCAGCAAATATCTGCTCCGCGGCGACGCTCGTCGGCAATCCATAAAACATACTGATCGGCCAAACACTAAATCTGTCGTTTGGTCGCTATCTTCTTGTGGCGCCCATTCAGGTAGCGCCGAGCCTAATCGTGACGTGGTCTGGTCGTGCTCTTGAGATGATGATGCCGCCTTCCAGCGCGAACGGAACCCCGGCAAACACCAACTGGTGATCGCGCACGTCAACGTGCAAAACTTTTTGTACCGGAAGTTTAATACCACCTTCTACACGACCAACAAGTCATTAGCGGCGGTGGCCAGCCTGCCTTGTGGCGTCTTGGGCTTCAGCATCCTGACTGCAATGGATGCGGCGCCGGAGGCATCTGCATGCCCAAATCACTCCCCACTATCAGGGTGACTATCCAATTCCTGAGCTTGTGCGGCCAATTCTCCTAAAGCTCTACGGCGCCCGACCAGAGAGGGTTTGTGCAACCGGTCAGCAAGCCTGGCCTTGAACCTCGCCAACCGAACATCTGCCGGCGATTTACGCTTTTCTAGCGACAGTCGATTGGCCTTGACCTCGACCGATATCTCAGCCGCATTTCCGCCGAGCGCAGCGAGGATCGGGCGCGGTATGACGATCACGCCACCGGGGCGGATCCGCACGGCGAGCCGCTTAGCTGGATTGACTGAGAAGGCAGGGTTATCTCTCATCGGATTTAGGCATGTTCAGACACAAGACATCTTCTAGCTGATCAGATGTCAGTGGGTGGTTTCCAACAATGCATGCTCCCATGCCCATTTTAGGCTGCCTGTGAGGAAGCTTGAGTGGGCAATCGTTATCAGGTTGTCGCTATACATCATAAGCAACTGCACTTGCGTTGTACGTCTAATCGGATACTATATATAACGGTTGTCCGACACCAGCCAGTGCGCGTCGCAATTGCGATAGGGCGAATCAGGACACTTCCTCTGCTACACCATCATTTTTCCATCGAGCGTTGCTCTGGAATGCGCACACCAGGATTCATGGCGCTCGGACTTGGAGAAAATGATGACTGATAGCACCTCTTCCTTCCCCGAAGATTCCAGCAATTTTTATAGCTTCGGCGCCCGCCGCATTGGCCGATATCTTGCCAAGCTTGGCATGCCAATTCCCGACGAAGATGCCGTGCGTAAGGAACTGCTCAACCGCTTTGAGGGAGTGGACTACTTAGCCGCCAAGCGGCTGCTTGAGAAAGAAGATTCCGCTGATTGGCACACTGTTGTCGCCGGCGAAGTGGACAGTGACCTTTCAGGTTTTTCGGTCCAAGCCGCACGTACCTTCGTTGACGGACTGGCCGCCGTTCTAGGTATCTGCGACCGCGAGCGCATCTTCCCCTCCGCAATTGACCGGCTTCCTGATGGAATCCGCTTACGGGTGCACGACAAGACGTTTGCCGAAATCCGGCGGATGTATTTTGAGCCCTACCAGCCCAGACATCGCGAACGCGTCCACAGTGCCTTGAAAGGCATCCGTACCCGCGGCGAGAACGAACGGATGGTAGCCAGGCTCCGATCACTACCGGGATTTGCTTCCATCAACTTTGAACTCGATCAGGATAGTCGCACTGAACCTTACGGGTTCCTGCTGGTTCCGTTCCCAGCCAACTGGGCAACGGCCATGATGTCGGCGATGGTGTCACTTGGCCTCCCTGTGAAGCGCCATATCGCCCAGGAACTCGTGGCGCAACTGTTTGGCGCCGGCAACTGGCAGCACCTGGTCGCCAATGATGGCGAGGCACGGGTCTGGGCGACGCCGTTTGCGGTAGCGAAAAGCGAGACCGATACCACTAGCTGGCGCTATTACCGGACCGTGGGCGAAAGTGTCTGGGCCTTCGGAAAGACGCTGGAATCCTGGAATGGAAAGCCATTGCTGATCGACAGCTGTAGAAGTGCCACATTGTCGGATGGTTTATACGTTGCCACAGCCTTAGTCGAGAGCCCCAGAGATCATGATCGCGAAGGCTTGCCCTTCTCTACGCCAGTCGACATCATCGAGCCAGAGGATTCCGACGATTGCTACCCGCTGGCCAGACAGGCCGCGGCACTGCTGGATGCGGGCGGCGATCCCATGGCGGCACTCGGCTGGAGCGGCGATTTCAGCCGGAACATGCTCTCGGCGAACGTCCGTCTCGGATCGACTGGCGACAGGACGTTGCAACTCGGCGCTTGGTGGCTACGCGTGTTCGACGCTCACCAGAGAGCATATCTTTCACTCGAGCAATTTGACGCTGACGGCACACGTATGAAGGCAGACAGTATCCCGCTTTACAAAACCACTCTGCGCCACGATGCCGAGAACAACATTCTCACGGTGCTGGGCGACTATGACCGAGAGGATGTTGCGACAATCCCGAATGTTTCGACTGAACAGATCGAACAGCTCCGACTAATGGTCAGTGAGCCAGCCGACAACCCATCGGCACCGGCCTATTGGGGACAAGGCGATATTCGGGGAGAATGGCCGCCACTGCCTAACTGAAGCCGCTGCGGTGCGAAAACCGGCCAATGCTCCAATAGCCTAATGAGAATCCCAGCCCCGTTTACCATTCTGCCTATCCGACGCAGACGGGGCTTGGCATTCCTCCACTAACCTCTGATAAACTTACTCGGGTGAAAAAGCTGCTCGTGTTCCTTCTCGTGGTCATATTACCCTTCCAGTTCGCTTGGGCTGGGGTGGGTGTGTATTGCCAACACGAGACAGGCCAAGCCGCGCAGCACTTCGGCCACCATGATCACCAGCACAAAGGGCTTGGAGATCAGGGTAAGAACGAGTCGGGCAAGATCAACCCGAGCGCCGACAATGATTGTAGTTCCCATCTAAATGGCCACAACTGCTTTCTCAGCAGTCTGGAAGCTTTGGTCGTAGCTCCAATTGTGGTGTTCAACGGCATCAGCCCGCGTTACTTCGCATCGCATATCCCTGAGGGGCCCGAGCGCCCTGATAGACAGCTCGCCGCGTAAGCCCGGCGAGACATCCCCCTTTTTTCTGCGGCTGACGTAGCCGCCTTTTCGGTCTCGCCGGATTGTCCTGTTCATTTAGGAGAATTCGATGCGTAGACCACGCACATCCCTGATCGGGCTGCTGGGGTTGGCAGCCACCATTTTCAACCCCTTGGTTTCCCCTGCACTGGCGCAGTCCTCGATGGCGCCGGGCAACGTCAATTCGGCTGCCCTCCTGCCGAATCCACAGACCGGCAAACTCGAGTCGACCGGGCCGCTGGGCCTGGCCGCCGCGATCGATCTCGCCCTATCGGCCAACCCTACGTTGGCTGCTGCCGCGCGCGAATTGCAGGCCGTCGAGGGAGCCGTCATCCAGGCCGGCGTACGCCCCAACCCCGAAATTGCGACCCTGGTCGAGGACACCCAGAACAAGGCCACCCGCACGACGACCTTGCAGATCAATCAGGCCATCGAACTGGGCGGCAAGCGGGCCGCCCGTATCGAGTCGGCTGAACGCGGACGTGACGTAGCCGCCGCCGATCTGGCCACCCAACGCCTGGAAATCCGTGCGGCGACCGTGGCAGCCTTCTTTGACGTGCTTGTCGCGCAAGAGCGCGTCCGGCTGGCCGAAGCGTTGCTTGACCTCGCCCAGCGTGCGACCCAGGCTGCGTCACGGCGTGTCATGGCAGGCAAGGTTTCGCCGGTGGAGGAAACCAAAGCCCGGGTGGCGGAAGGATCCGTTCGGGTGGAGTTCAATCAGGCACAAGCGGAATTGGCGAGCGCACGCAAACGCCTGGCCGCGACCTGGGGTAATCCGTCACCGCGTTTTGAGCGGGCCGATGGACGAGCCGAGACATTGCCTGCCGTACCAACGTCGGAAGAGATTACCAATCGTCTGGCGGCGTCCCCCGCCCTCGCTCGTGCTCGCCTCGAAGTCGATCGCCGCTCTGCGCTAGCGGAGGTCGAGCGGACGCGCCGGATACCTAACGTAACGGTGAGTCTAGGCGCCAAACGTGCCGAAGAGTTGGGGCGTGACCAAGCCGTTGTGGGCTTGTCGATTCCACTCCCACTGTTTGATCGTAACCAGGGCAATCTGCTGGAAGCCTTGCGCCGTGCCGACAAGGCACGGGACGAACTGGCCGCGACGGAAGTCCGCCTCTCCACCGAAATCGCCCAGGCCCACGAACGGCTCAAGGCGCTCAGCCTGGAAGTCGGGACCTTGCAGAAGGAAATTCTGCCGGGTGCCCAGAGTGCCTATGAGGCAGCCAGCAAGGGGTACGAGCTGGGCAAATTCAGCTTCCTAGAGGTGCTGGATGCGCAGCGCACCTTTTTCCAGGCACGGTCCCAATACCTGCGAGCGCTGGCCGACGCCCATCGGGCAGCGGCCGACATCGACCGCGTGCTTGGCGCCGTAGCTGCGTCATCCCCAATCGGCGGTGGACAACTCTAGGAATTCATCATGAAAACAAATCTGAACAAACTCCGCTCCCAACTCAACAAGAAGCAGAGCATCGCCATCGCCATCATCCTGGTCGCAGGTTTGGCGATCGGCGCCGCGATCCTCGGCACGGGGCCATCCCAACCTGCCGGCGACGGCCATGGCCACGGCAGCCATGCCGAGTCACAGGGACACGCTGATACCGAGCACCATGGCGGGCAAGCAGCCGATGGCCATGAACACGCCAAGGAGCACGGTGATGCCGAACATCATGAAGAGGGGCCGCAAACCGGCCCTCACGGCGGGAAGCTTTTTGCCGAAGACGGCTTCGGCCTCGAAATCCTGCTGGCAGAAGAAGGCGGCGAACCCCGCTTCCGGGTCTGGCTCTTCCAGCAGGGCAAGCCGGTATCACCCAGCGCCGCCAAGGTTTCCGTTTCGCTCGCTCGGCCCAGTGGGGACAAGCAGGAAATCGCCTTTGCCGTGGAAAAGGACTATCTGAAGAGCGTCGTGGCGATTGAAGAGCCGCATGTCTTCGACGCGACCATCGCGGCGCAGACGGCGAATTCCCCCTATCTCTTCACCTTTGCCCAGGAAGAAGGCAAGGTGGAACTGAGTGATGCGCAGGTTCAAGCTGCCGCTATCACCATTCAGAAAGCCGCGCCGGCCCGCATTCGAACCGCCGTGCAGTTGCCGGGAGAGATTCGCTTCAATGAAGATCGGACGGCCCACGTCGTCCCTCGGCTGGCCGGCGTGGTGGAAAGCGTCCCGGCCAACCTGGGGCAAACGGTGAAGAAGGGCCAGATTCTGGCTGTCATTGCCAGCACGGGTCTGTCTGAACAGCGCAGTGAATTGCTTTCTGCCCAGAAGCGCCTTGCCCTCGCGAAGTCGACTTATGAACGCGAAAAGAAGCTTTGGGAGGAAAAGATTTCCGCCGAGCAGGACTACCTCCAAGCGAAACAGGCCCTGCAGGAAGCCGAAATCGCAACGGCTAACGCCCAGCAAAAACTTGTTGCCCTCGGCGCTACCCCGCAAGCGACAGGAGCCCTCAACCGCTATGAAATCCGTGCTCCTTTCGACGGCATGGTGGTGGAAAAACATATTGCCCTGGGCGAGGCCGTGAAAGAAGACGCCAGCATCTTTACCGTGTCCGACCTGTCCTCGGTCTGGGCCGAGATCATCGTGCCCGCCAAGGATTTGAACACGGTTCGGGTCGGCGAACCGGCCATCGTCAAGGCCACTGCCTTCGACTCGAAGGCAGAAGGCAAGGTCTCCTATGTCGGCGCGCTCCTTGGCCAGGAAACCCGTACTGCCCGAGCACGAGTGACACTCCCCAATCCGCAGATGGCATGGCGTCCCGGGCTCTTCGTCAATGTTGAGGTGCAGTCGGGTGAAGCAGATGTCCCGGTCGCCGTGGCAGCCGATGCCATCCAGACCGTGAATGACAAGCCCGTGATCTTCACCCGAGTACCCGGCGGCTTTGTCGCTCAACCGGTCACTCTGGGGCGATCCGACGGAAAGATCGTCGAAGTGGCCCGTGGCCTGAAACCGGGCATGTCCTACGCAGCCGCCGGCAGCTTCGTCGTCAAGTCGGAGCTGGGCAAGGGCAGTGCCGAGCACAGCCACTAAGCGAGGGAGCCGATCATGTTTGAACGCATCATCCGACTGGCCATCGAGCATCGCTGGCTGGTACTGCTCACAGTCCTCGGCATGGCCGGGCTGGGCATTTACAACTACCAGCGGCTGCCCATCGATGCCGTGCCCGACATTACCAACGTCCAGGTCCAGATCAATACCGCTGCGCCCGGCTATTCCCCACTCGAGGTGGAGCAGCGGGTCACCTATCCCGTGGAAACGGTGATGGCGGGCCTCCCGAATCTGGAACAGACCCGCTCGCTCTCGCGCTACGGGCTCTCCCAGGTGACGGTGATTTTCAAGGATGGCACGGACATTTACTTTGCCCGCCAACTCGTCAATCAGCGCATCCAGGAGGCCCGTGAAAAGCTGCCGACCGGAATTGCTCCAGCGATGGGGCCGATCTCGACCGGACTTGGGGAAATCTACTTGTGGACCGTCGAAGCCAAGGAAGGCGCCAAGAAGCCCGACGGCACGCCCTACACGCCGACCGATCTGCGCGAAATCCAGGACTGGATCATCAAGCCCCAGTTGCGCAATGTACCCGGGGTCACCGAGATCAATTCCATCGGCGGCTACGCCAAGGAATACCAAGTGGCGCCCAGCCCGGAAAAGCTCGCGTCCTATGGCCTGACCTTGCAGGAACTGGTGACCGCCATCGACCGCAACAACAACAATGTCGGTGCCGGCTACATCGAGAAGCGCGGTGAGCAATACCTGGTTCGCGCCCCAGGCCAAGTGCATTCAATGGAAGACATCCGCAATGTCATTCTCGGCAATGTCCAGGGCGTGCCCATCCGTATCCGCGACGTAGCGGAAGTCAGCATCGGCCGCGAATTGCGTACCGGCGCTGCCACCGACAATGGCCGCGAGGTGGTGCTGGGTACCGTCTTCATGTTGATCGGCCAGAACAGCCGAACCGTCTCCCGGGCAGTTGACGCGAAGATGGTCGAGATCAACCGAAGCCTGCCGGAGGGCATTCATGCTGTGACGGTCTACGACCGGACCGTACTGGTGGATAAGGCCATCAACACGGTCAAGAAGAACCTCCTCGAAGGGGCGATCCTGGTCATCGCCATTCTCTTCTTGTTCCTGGGCAATCTACGGGCGGCGGTCATCACTGCCATGGTGATTCCCCTCTCCATGCTGTTCACCTTCACCGGCATGGTGACCTACCAGGTCAGCGCCAACCTGATGAGCCTGGGCGCCCTCGACTTCGGGATCATCATCGACGGCGCGGTCGTCATCGTCGAGAACTGCGTGCGCCGTCTGGCCCACGCCCAAGCCCACCATGGGCGGGCACTAACCCGGACAGAACGCTTCCACGAAGTCTTCGCCGCCTCACAGGAGGCCCGCCGGGCACTGCTCTTCGGCCAACTCATCATCATGATTGTCTATCTGCCCATCTTCGCCCTGACCGGTGTGGAAGGAAAGATGTTCCATCCGATGGCATTTACCGTCGTAACGGCCCTGGTTGGCGCCATGATCCTGTCGGTGACCTTCATTCCAGCAGCCGTTGCGCTCTTCATGAGTGCCCCGGTTGCCGAGAAGGAGAACAGGCTGATGTTGGCTGCCAAGCGCTGGTACGAACCCACGCTGGATCGTGTCATGTCCAACCAGCCGGTCGTACTCGTCTTCGCGACCGTCATGATCCTCTTGTCCGGTTTGTTGGCGACGCGCATGGGGAGTGAATTCGTTCCCAGCCTGAACGAAGGGGATTTCGCTATCCAGGCCCTGCGCATCCCTGGCACCAGTCTGTCGCAGTCGATCACGATGCAGCAGCAACTGGAAAAACGGCTGAAGACGGATTTCCCGGAAATCGATCGCGTCTTTGCTCGCACCGGGACCGCCGAAATTGCCTCCGATCCGATGCCGCCGAATATCTCCGACGGCTACATCATGCTGAAGCCGCAGGATCAATGGCCGGAGCCCAAGAAATCCCGGGACGAGTTGCTGGCCGCTGTGCAGGAAGTGGTTGGCAGTTTGCCGGGCAACAATTACGAGTTCTCCCAGCCTATCCAGTTGCGCTTCAACGAATTGATCTCCGGCGTGCGTAGCGACGTGGCGGTGAAGGTCTTTGGCGATGACATGAATGTCATGAACGACACTGCCGCTCGCATCGCCGCCATCCTGGAAAAGATCCCCGGCGCTTCAGAAGTCAAGATCGAGCAAACCACGGGTCTGCCCATGCTCACGGTGGACATCGATCGTGACAAGACCGCCCGTTACGGCCTCAACGTCGGCGATGTGCAGGAAACCATCTCCACGGCGATCGGGGGACGGGAGGCGGGCACGATGTTCGAAGGCGACCGTCGTTTCGACATCGTGGTGCGTTTGCCCGAAACCTTGCGTGCCGATCTCGATGCCTTACAACGCCTGCCGATCGCGTTGCCGCGTACGAACGGAAAAAGCGAGGGCCGCACGACCTACATTCCCTTGGGCGAGGTTGCCAGCCTCCAACTGGCCCCCGGACCGAACCAGGTTAGTCGCGAAAACGGCAAGCGCCGGGTTGTAGTCAGCGCCAATGTGCGAGGCCGCGATATCGGCTCCTTCGTGGCGGAGGCGCAGCGTCGTTTGGAGGAGGTGAAGGCGCCTGCCGGCTATTGGACTGCCTGGGGCGGGACGTTCGAGCAGTTGGAGTCGGCCACCCGGCGGCTGCAGATCGTTGTTCCCGTCGCGCTATTGCTGGTCTTCACGCTGCTTTTCGCCATGTTCGGTAACGTCAAGGACGGCTTACTCGTCTTCAGCGGCATTCCCTTCGCGCTGACTGGCGGCTTTATCGCACTATGGCTGCGAGGTATTCCATTGTCGATCTCCGCGGCAGTTGGCTTTATCGCCCTCTCGGGCGTCGCGGTGTTGAACGGCTTGGTCATGATCTCTTTCATCCGCAACCTGCGTGAGGAAGGCCGGCCGCTCGATGCCGCCATCCGGGAAGGCGCGCTCACCCGCCTGCGTCCGGTATTGATGACAGCACTGGTGGCCTCTCTCGGTTTCGTACCGATGGCCATCGCGACCGGCACCGGTGCTGAAGTCCAACGGCCGCTGGCGACGGTGGTGATCGGCGGGATCCTGTCTTCGACTGCACTCACTTTGCTCGTCTTGCCCATTCTCTATCGCCTCGCCCACGGCAAGGATGCCGATGAGGAGGACTTCACCACCGACCCGGTGCCCAAGCCAAGCGAGGCATAGCGTTTTCCAGGTGTGACCGGGGGTATGGCGCCAGATGCGGCAAAAGCTGTCGGTCACTCTTTAATCCACTCACCTACGGAGGTTGATATGGGATTCTTTGAAAAACTCTTGCGAGGAGCCGCTGGTTCGCATGGCGGAGGTCATCATGGCGGTGACCGGAACAGCGGCCATCATGGATGGGGGAACAGTTATCCCTCAAATTCAGCGCCACCCACCAATAGCGCTGCTGGTGGCCCCTCATGCCCGAAGTGCGGCTCCGCGACACCCCCTGGGGGTCGCTACTGCGCCCAATGCGGCACAGCCTTGGTACCCGGCAATTGTGCGGCCTGCAATGCGAACCTCGCCCCGGGGACGAAGTTTTGTCCGAATTGCGGCAAGGCGCAGCAGCCATGAGCTTGGTGCCGACATTTCATGCTTAAGCACATGATCCACAGCCACCTTGAGTTTCGACTACTCATGGTCACCTTAGGGATGATGCTCACCCTTCTGGCACTTTACGGATGGGTTTGCTGGCGGGAAGGTAGGCGCGGCAAGGCACCCAAATTTTCGGAAAATCTTCGGCGTCGTCTACAGATGACGAAGCAGAAATGGAAGCGACGCCACGATGATCAAGGAGGGGCCGCATGAGTGCGAGCCACACCCACGCGCTCCCGAGCACCGAGAACGAGCGTGCCCTGCGCTTTGCTCTGGCGCTGACCGGCAGTTTCCTGGTTGCCGAAGTCATTGGCGGCGTACTGACCGGCAGCTTAGCTCTCATCTCGGATGCCGCGCACATGTTGACCGATGCTGCCGCGCTCGCCATCGCATTGGCGGCCATCCGCATTGCCCGGCGCCCGGCCGATCGCCGACGAACCTATGGCTACCACCGCTTTGAGATTCTGGCAGCTGCCTTCAATGCCATGCTGCTGTTTGCCGTGGCGCTCTACATCCTGGTTGAGGCTTACCGGCGATTCACCTCCCCGCCCGAAATCCATTCGGTTGGGATGCTCGTGATCGCCAGTATCGGCCTCATCGTCAATCTGATCAGCATCCGCCTGCTGAGCAGAGGACAGTCAGATAGCCTCAACGTAAAGGGTGCCTATCTCGAAGTGTGGAGCGACCTTCTGGGGTCGATTGGCGTGATCGTGGGCGCGGTGGTGATTCAGCTAACCGGCTGGTCCTGGGTAGATCCGCTTGTGGCTGTCGCCATTGGCCTCTGGGTTTTGCCACGCACCTGGATCTTGCTGAAGGACAGTCTGAATATCCTGCTCGAAGGCGTGCCCGAAGGCATCGACTTAGAAGAGGTGGAGCAGGCCATGCTGGCTGTGCCAGGCGTACTCGGCGTCCATGACCTGCACGTCTGGGCGCTGACGACCGGCAAGACCAGCCTGACCGCGCATGTGGTCTATGACCAGACTTACTCCCCCGAAGACGCTTTGAAGCCCGCCTTACAGACGGTGTTGGCCAACCGCTTCAGGGTAGTCCACACGACGTTGCAGTGCGAAACCAAACCCTGTGCGCGCCAACCGCAAGGCTGCACCATCGCCGACAGCACATCCGAGCACGGCGACAACCCTAATTTTCATTAACCAATTTACCAACTGACATGGAGCTCCCATGAAACCTTCCACGGTACTTTCCGCTTTTCTATTCGCTTGCTTCGTCAATCTGGCATCCGCTGCGGACGATCATAAGGGCCATGCCCACAACGAAAAGCCGGGCCAGGCGCATACCCATGATGCCAAGCCCCAGCACGATGGCGTCGTATCGGTCGTCAAAGACATCAACTACGAGCTGGTGGCGAAGGTTGATTCCCTCACCCTCTACGTGACTGATCACAATCAGCCTGTCGACACCCGGAATGCGTCAGCTACCGTAACGCTCCTGTCCGCATCAGACAAGATCGAAGTCAAATTGCTGCCAGCCGGAGGTAACCAGTTGCGTGCCCAGGGGACCTTCAAGATCCAAGCCGGCACAAAAGCTGTCGCCTTGGTCAAACTCGGCGACATGTCCGGCCAGAGTGTTCGTTTCATCCTGAATTAGACGATGGTCACTGCACCGCCCATTCGTTCGCTGACAGCCGAGGCAAGGCCTGCAGTGCACAGCGTGGGCGATGCTTTTCCACGGCCGATCGCCACCACCGCCGTATTTCATCCAACGAGGTCCGATGCCTGAGCCTTCATCGCTGTTCCCGGCGAGACAGGTGGAACTTATCGGAACTACTGCGCCTCGTGTGTCCGGGACAGGTGAAATTCCAAGCTCAACGGCGTTTTCAAGCATCCTTGAAAACGCCGTCTCACGTTCGGCGGCTGCCAATACTGCCTCAAGTGACAATTTCGACCCCGCCGGAAAATTGACTCTTGGCACTACCCATTCATCTCATTTACCAGCGAACGAGAACGGTTCAAACAACAAAAACAGAGATTTTCAACAGAAAATGCTCGGAATAAGGGCCTATAGGCAGCAGATTCTTGCGTCCAATATCGCCAACGCTGACACGCCAGACTACAAAGCGATGGATATTGAAATTACCGAGGCCGCCAGTGCCGATCAATCCCCTCCTCTTCAGTTGAACACTTCTTCGCCAGGGCATTTGAAGGGAAATTCTTCTTGGCAGTCGCCACCCGTCAGCCTTAAGTACCATGTCCCCTCTCAGGCCGCGGTTGACGGAAATACCGTCGAAATGGATGTCGAGCGCCAGAAGTTCGCGGAGAATTCATTGATGTATCAATTCTCCCTTGATCGGGTTGGTGGTGAGTTCAAGGACATGAAAGAGTTATTTCAATCACTGAAATAAATAATCGTGTTAGAGAACTAAGGTTGGTGTCTTGCAGGGTCGCAGGCAAAAAAATTCGATGGAGTTCACGTGATGTCCAATAAAAATTCTCATAAGAAGTCCGCTCAGAAACCCGGAAAGCAGAAGGCTAGCTCCACGAGTACGTGCCTTTATCGCGTACTTGGGTATCAGCCTCTATCAGTGGATATGGTGGCGCAAACCCTGAAGGGACTGTCAATCCAGAAAACGCCGTGCAATATCTCTATCCGAAGTGCTCAATCAGAAACCGCCGTGCAGCTTCAAACCGGTGGATCTATCTTGGCAATTGAATTTGAGGCTGAGCCTAACTTCGACCTTGTCGCCGCTGCCCGACGAGGTCTCTCGCTACTAGAGGATTTCCTCTCAGCGATCGCTCTGGTACACGGATCGACATTCCAGACTACTGAACCGCTACAAGTGGCACGCTTAGGGGCGGAGAAGGTTGATGAATGCGAATTCCTAATGTTTAAGCGACTGCCGCTGAAGCATTGGAGTAAGCCAATTACGCAGCAAACCGTTGCAAAGGCAAAACACCTCCTGGCGCACTGGGATGGCTTGGAATCTGGGCATAGACTTCGAAGGGCCGCTCTGCAATATCGAGAGGCGATTGGAAACCTGGACGACACTACCGCATTCCAGGAAGCCTACATTGGCCTTGAATCGATGGAGCCACCGCTTGCTAAAGCGGCAGGGCTACCGCCAGGTACGGAAGAGGTGAAAGGTTCCTGTGAGTCATGCGGACATCAGTTCACAAGAAAGAGAACATCTCTAGTCGGTGTCCGCGCGTTCGTTTTGGATAGCATCGACCCGGAATCGGCTGAAGCGGGCCGGAAAGCAGATTGGAAATTGATCAATTCGCTCCGCAACGATCTTATGCACGGCTTGGCCGACCCAGAGAAGCTAGCTGACCGGCCCCATAAAGCCCTCCTTGCCGCGATGCACTATCTTCACGCATCGATCTGCGTTGCCTCACATGCAGCCGACCTTTCCACGGGGCGATACCAGCTCGCACGAGGTGGTCCCGTCTATCTCGTTGGCGGAAACTACAAAACGACTTCTTGGCCAGCGCTCCACGAATGGGGGACAGCCATTGAAATCACCGACGTCACGTGGGTTCCGCACAAGCAGTATGGGTTTGTACCGGAGATGAACTTCAAGAATGAAGGACTGAAGGATCTCGAAATCGGCATCGCAGTGCTGGGCGAGCCTTTCTCGTTCGCTACGATGCACTCCATCCAAGCCACAAGGTTTGAGCGCGACTAGAAGTTATGAAGTCTAGTTCTGACGTTGAACGCCAGCTTCTGACTGGCGCCAACTTCAGCTTAGGTTCGGACCCCGCGACTACGTCAGGGTTTGCGATCTCGTAAAAGCCGCAGCCCGTTGAACACCACCAGCAAGCTGGCCCCCATGTCGGCAAATACCGCCATCCACATCGTGGCGTGATCGAAGAGGGCCAGCAGCAGGAAAACGAATTTGATGCCCAGGGCCAGGGTGATGTTCTGCCAGAGCACGGAATGCGTTTGTATGGACAGGCGGATAGTCTCCGGCACACGCCGCAGATCGTCGTTCATGATGACCACGTCGGCCGCCTCCATGGCGGTATGGGTGCCAGCGCTGCCCATGGCAAAACCGATATCCGCCGTTGCAAGTGCAGGCGCATCGTTGATACCGTCCCCCACCATGGCCACGGGGTCGCCGACGCTGGCCAGCGCACGGATGGAATCCAGCTTTTCTTCTGGCAACAGATTCGCGCGCACATCTTGAATGCCAGCCTGGGCGGCAATGCTGGATGCAGTGGCGGGGTTATCTCCGGTCAGCATGACAGGGGTCACGCCAAGCTTCAGCATCTCCCCGATGGCTTCCTGAGAACTCGCCTTGATGGTGTCCGCAACAGCGAACATGACCAAGACTGTTTCCCGGTTGGCCAATATGGCGACGGTACGTCCCTGACGCTCATGCTCGAACAGGAGCGCTTCCAGTTCCGGAGAACACTGATCACGGTCGTGAATCCAGCGATGGTTACCCAGCACGTAATCGTGTCCGGCGATCGTCCCAAAGACACCACGCCCAGCCTCAGCGCCAAAGTCTTGCACGTCCATTTGCTCGGGCAGTGCCAGCCCAGTGGCCACAGCCTTGGACACCGGATGGTCAGAGCGTCCGGCCAAGGCGAACGCAATGCTCAAGACATCGGGTTCGGGGAGAGCCTTGGAGAGGATGACTTGAGCGACGAGCTTAGGGCGACCTTCAGTGACCGTGCCAGTCTTATCCAGCGCCACCGCCTTGAGTTTCCGGGCCTCCTCCAGGTACGCGCCACCCTTAATCAGGATGCCGCGTCGCGCCGCAGCAGCCAAGCCGCTGACCACCGTAACCGGGGTCGAAATGACGAGGGCGCAGGGACAGGCAATCACCAGCATGACCAGCGCCTTGTAGAGGCTGGCCATCCAGGTCCAACCCAACGCCAAGGGACCGACAAGTGCGACGCCTACGGCCAGGACAAAGACGCCAGGCGTGTAGATGGCAGCAAAACGGTCAACAAACCGCTGCGTGGGTGCGCGCGAACCCTGGGCTTCCTCAACGGCATGAATGATGCGGGCCAGCACGGTATCGCTCGCCGGGGCCGTTACCTCAAACTCCAGTGCGCTGCTTTGGTTGATGGTGCCAGCAAATACCTCGTCGCCCGGTCCCTTCTCAATAGGCATACTTTCGCCGGTCACCGGGGACTGGTCGACCGCGCTGTTGCCTAAGGTAACTTTGCCGTCCAGTGCAAAACGCTCACCAGGACGGACACGGACTATCTGGCCCACCTGGATTTCCTTGGCCAGAATTTGAAGCCACGAGCCATTCGGTTGACGCACCTCAGCCTGCTGTGGCGATAACTCGAGGAGGCTCTTGATAGCGTTGCGAGCGCGGTCCACTGCACGGGCTTCAATGAGTTCGGCAATCGCGTAAAGCGCCATCACCATCGCCGCTTCCGGCCATTCGCCAATCACGAAGGCACCTGCCACGGCGACCGACATCAGTGCGTTGATATTGAGCTGCCCACGCAGGATAGCCGCCAGTCCCTTCTTGAAGACGGAAAGCCCCGACAACGCGATGGCTACTCCCGCAATGCCCATACCCAGCAGCTTCCAGACAAGGGTTTCGGGAGCAACGTAAGCGACCGCCTCGGCAACAATGGCGACCAGGAGAGCCGCGATGGGTTGCACGAACTGATTACGGCTCTGTGCCGCCGAATCAACGCTTGGTTCTTCCGTAGGGAGTTCCGAATCGAAACCGGCCTTCTTGAGGGCTGCTTGAATATCCGACCATGCATCCGTCGGCACATCGAGGCTCAGGGTTCGAGCCGCCAGGTCAAACGACAAGCGACGGATAGCGGGAAATTGCTCCAGCGCACGACGAATTTGCGCTTCTTCCGTCGGGCAGTCCATCGCAGGAACCCGTAGAAGAAGTTGCCCTAAAGCGGCCCTTTGCTGCGGACCAGAACCGTCCGCTGGCTTGGCAGAGGCATTGCAGGCGTGGTTACAGCCGCAGCTGTGTTCATCAGGATGCGCGTTCAAGTTTTTTGCTTCGTGTTGAGCAGACATCTGCAGTCTCCCGTGGCAAGTTGCCAGTATTGATACCCCCATTAAAATCCCTGGAGTGGCTACAGGGTCAAGCCTAGAATACAGACATGTTTCAAGCAGGAGACCGAGATGCGTATTGGTGAACTATCCAAGGCGACCGGGGTGGATGTCGAAACCATCCGCTACTACGAGAAGGCACAGTTACTGAGCGCTCCAACGCGCAGCGACAACGGCTACCGCACCTACACCCAAGCCCATTTGGAACGCCTCGCTTTCATTCGCCATTGCCGGGCGCTCGACATTCCCTTGGCTGACGTGCAGCGTTTGCTGTCCTTCGTCGACAGTCCGCAATCTGATTGCGGGGAAATCGACCTGCTCATTGACGCGCAACTTGCCAAGGTTAGAGCCCGTCTGGCCAGCATGCAGGCCCTGGAACGCCAACTGGTTGCCTTACGCGGTCAGTGTTCGGCCCCTCATAGCGCCTCGGAGTGCGGCATCCTGCATGAACTCGTGGCGGCAGCACATGGTGAAGCTTGCGCCTGTCACCGGGGGACCAAGGAAGTTCAAGCGTGGAGCAAGTCGGGATGAACGCCCCCCTTGAAAACTGTAGACCCCATTATGACCAAGGCAATTCCCAACCTCAAAGGAAATGACCATGGCAGATTTTTGCATCACAGCAGTCAGGTACAACGAAGATCGCAGCCACATTGAATATGTGCGCGTGAACGAAGAAAAACCGGAAAAAATCGGGACAAACCGAACGGTTTCGCGAGCGTTCGTGGCAGACCTCATCCGACTCGGTAAAGCAACGTTCCAAACTAGGACGAAAACCCCTGAAGGCAAGTGGAAGCTTGGTGCTCCAGTCCACCTCATTGAAGAGATTTACCTGACGACCGACAGAAACAGTACCAAGCGGGACAACTTGGGGAACCTGCCGGAGTTCTAATCAGCGTCACCGACACTTCCCAAGTGCCCGGTAGCATCCCCTGCTTTTGAAGAGAATCTTTGATAGTGGTCTTGGTGACGTTTCAGGGGCGATCATCGACATGTTGCAGCCATGGTATGGCCACGGGTAACGTTGCCGAGTGCTCTCGCACCTGACAGTCCATTCGATTGGCATTGGATCAGCAGTACTGGCGTGCTACCCTTTCAAGCCTCTGCGACGCCCTTCACCCCATCGATGATCATCAAAGAAGCCGACGACAAGAAGCCCGCAATTCAGACGCTGCAAGCCCTACTGTCCCGCCCCGACTGCGGCACCGACACCAGGAAGCGTATCGAACAGGAAATTCGTAACATCCAGGCCGGCATCCGCGGCGAGGAGGAAGCTGCCTACGAGATGCGGGTCCATTGGGGTGAGTCCAAGAATTGGATGGTCATCCACGACCTGAGAATCGAGGTCAGCGGCCTGGTCGCCCAAATCGACCACCTGCTCATCAACCGTTTCATGGAGATCTGGGTCTGCGAGAGCAAGCACTTCTCGGAGGGGATCGCCATCAACGAGCACGGCGAATTTGCTGCCTTCTTTGGGAGCAAACCCTACGGCGTGCCATCCCCCATCGAGCAGAATGCCAAGCACATCCTGATTCTCAGAAAGCTCTTCGACTCCGGCACAGTCAAGCTGCCGACCCGGCTTGGTTTCACCATCAAACCCGACCTGAAGAGCCTCGTCCTCGTCTCGAAGGGTGCCCGCATCAGCCGGCCGAAGGCGAAAATCGATGGCTTGGAGGCCATCATCAAGAATGATCAGGTCTTCAAATACATCGACAAGTCGATTGACCAGAACAACAACCCGCTGCTGATGGCGAAGATCATCGGGCAGGACACCCTCGAAGCCTTGGCGCGGGAGATCGCGCGGCTACACAAGCCGATTGCCTTCGATTGGACGGCAAAATTCGGGCTGCCGAAGGAGACTCCCGTACCGCCGGCGGCGAAACCAGGGCCCGTTTCAGCGGCACCCAAAGCCGAAGCCGCTGTGGAGGCGCCGGCGCCCGAGAGCGCAAAGCCGGCCGCCGCCGAGGAAAAGCCCAAGCAGAAGCTGATTTGCCATGCCTGCGGCGCGTCCGTGGGCTACAACGTGGCGAAGTTCTGCTGGTTCAACAAGCCGAAATTCGGCGGCAACATCTATTGCATGGATTGCCAGAAGACCGTCTCGGCCGCATAGGTGGAACGCAAAGGGATGAGGATTCCATTGAAAGTACCGAATCGGGAGTCGGCACAACGATGACTGGGCCCTGCCTGTGCGTTGATGACCCCGAGATTGATGAGGTCATAAACCTCGACACGGGCATCATCTCGCCGGCGAGGAAAGTGATCGGCAGCGACTACGACCGCCTCGAAAAGCTGCGGATGGAACTTGCGGAGGCAAACGCCTCCGGTGAGTCCCTGTATGCCTGCCCCATCTGCATGGTCGGGGTTTATCTCTCCTGCCGCAGAAAGGACGAGAAGCGCTTCTTCTTCAAGCACCGGACGGAAAATGGCAACTGCCCCGCCATCACCCGCGGCGAACTCTCCAAGGATGAGATGTTGGCGCGTAAGTACAACGCCGCCAAGGAAAGCCGCGCCCACATCCGGCTCAAGGAAATCATCGCGGACAGCCTACGATGCGACCCCGGGTTTTCTGAAGTGGAGACGGAAAAGGTTTGGCGCGGAATGGACCGGACGAAATGGCGCAAGCCCGATGTCCAGGCGCTTTGGAAGGGCACAATCCGGATCGCCTTCGAGATTCAGCTATCAACCACCTTCCTGCATGTCATCGCCGAGCGGCGCAACTTCTACCGCCAGGAAGGCGGGCTGCTCTGCTGGATCTTCAAGTCCTTCGACCAGGCGGAGGCCCGCATGACGCAGGACGATATTTTCCACAACAACAACCGCAACCTGTTCATTGCCGGCGAAGAGACATTGAAGGCTTCGGCCGCCGACAAGGCGCTGATGCTCGATTGCCATTGGCTTGAACCCCAAGCCGTCAATGGTGAAGTCATCGACGCCTGGTGCGAGGAAAGGGTCTCGTTTTCGCACCTGCAACTCGACGCAGCAGGGCAGCGGGTGTTTTTCCGCGATTGCGATGGCCTGAAAGCCGGTCTCGCCCACCAGGCCGGCGAGGAAGCCTTGAAGCAGCGCTTCTTCATCTGGTGGCGGAACTCCAAACGCTCCTGGCAGGATGCAGAATGGAACGAGGCGAGGCAGGAATTCAAGAAGAGGGGCGTGTTCTTGCCGGAATACACCTACGACGTGCTTGGTCTGCTCAACGGGCTGTATTCGGCCCGGGAAGGCGAGTGCATCGGATGGAAACATCCGAATTTCATTTCGGCGGCCAACACGGTCGCCAACAGCTACAAGAACGTCATTCGCGCTTTCCGTGCCGCTCTGCTGGTCTATGACCGCGGCGACCTGCTCAAGCGGGAGGACAAGAAAGGCAATTGGGCAAAGCGGGTCATCGAGTACAAGAAGAAGCTCGCCGAGGGCGACAAGGACTATGACCGCGACGAGCAATACGATCCCCTGATTGCCTTTCTCTTCCCCGAGGTTTGGGCGGTCCTTTCCGGCGACAAGTAACGTTTTGGCGACCGTCAATACGGCTTATCCCGCATGCCGCTATCTCCTCTACTGATGGATGTGGTCAAATTCAAAATGCTGAAGAGATATACAGGTAACGCCAAATGCATGTAGAAAAAATTACGATCACCGGGTTTCGCTGTTTTGGGCCTGAACCTACGGTAATCGGTTTCAATTCTGGGCTGACTGCCATCGTGGGGCCCAACGCTTCGGGAAAAACAGCGGTTCTCCATGCGCTGATGCGCCTGTTCGGCATCACTCGCGCGCAGCGCACGATTGTTCCTGCAGATTTTCACGTCCCGCCAGAGGAACACACGCCACCGAACACCAGGGGTCTGACGATCGACGTTCAACTGTGCCTACCCGAATTGATTGCGGGCACGGCGACAGCGGCAACCGTGGCTCCCGTGTTTCGGCACATGTGCATCGACCGCCCAGGCGGTGTTCCGATCTGCCGGCTGCGACTGGAAGCACGCTGGGATGCCGATGGCACCGCCGAAGGAGCCGTCAGCCAGACGTTGTGCTGGGTCAACACCACGGACGATGCCGTTCGAGATGACCAATGCACGCCAGTAGCCGCCGCCGACCGGGGCTTAATCCAACTGTTCTACACGCCGGCAACCCGTGACGCCAGCTCGCAGATTCGAGCGACCACCGGCGCACTGGCGGCGCGCCTGCTCAAAGCGATCGAGTGGTCGGCTGACACACAAAGTGCCGTCGAATCTGCTACCGAGCAACTCACCACCGCCTTTGGCAGTGAGCGCGCCATTCAGGCCTTCAGCGCATCGCTTTCCAGGCGCTGGTCGAATCTGCACGATGGCGACGTCGATTGCGAGCCGGCCCTGAGTCTGATGAGTCGCCGCTTCGAAGAGGTCGTCACGCGAATCGGCGTCATGTTCAGACGCGGCCCCACGGGTGAAGATCGAGGCCTCGACGTTCTCAGTGACGGACAGCAGTCGCTCTTCTATTTCGCGCTGGCTGCAGCCGTCTTCGACGTGGAGCGCGCAGCAGTCGCTGGAACCATCCAGGGTTTCCGGTCCGAGGACCTCAGCATCCCGGCACTCACGCTATTTGCGGTCGAAGAACCCGAAAATCATCTGTCCCCTTACTACCTGTCCCGGATCATTGGACAAATCCGTACCCTGGTGGATACAGGTGCCGGACAAGCGCTGATCTCCAGCCACTCCCCGTCGGTCCTGGGGCGAGTGCCGCCCGAAGACGTCAGGTACTGCCGCCGAGATACGACTAGCGGGCGCTCGTCGGTATGCGCCATCCCGATGCCGACCGAGGAGGTCGAAGCCATCAAATTTGTCCGCAACGCGATGCTGGCCTTTCCGGAGCTGTATTTCGCACGCTTCGCGCTGCTGGTAGAGGGCGATTCAGAGCGCATCGTGCTTCCGAAATTGGCCGAAGCACTCAACCTACTCGTCGATCCATCGTTCGTCGCCATCGTCCCTTTGGGCGGCCGCCACGTGCAGCACTTCTGGCGCCTACTGAACGGCCTTGGTATCCCCTACGCGACCCTGCTTGATCTCGACCTAGGCCGCGAAGGCGGTGGCTACGGGCGAGTCAAAAATGTTTTTCGGCAGTTGCTTGCGCTGGGGGTTCCTCGCGAGGAGATTATGGAATTCTCCGATGGTTCCATCATGAGTGACGAGCAGCTCGACGCTATGCACACCTTTGACCAAGCCAACTTGTCCGGTTGGCTGAGTTACCTGGAACGCTCTTCTTCCGTCTTCTTTTCATGGCCACTGGACCTTGATCTAGCGATGCTGTCCGCTTTCCCGGCAGCCTACACCGCGACCATCGAAGGAACCGGACCGCGGATGACCAACGAGGCCGCCGCAGAAGTAGTGCTGGGCACCGCAGGACCTGGCTTGGCCTGCTACACCGGGGACATTGAGTCCTTTCGCGCGCACATGGCAGCTTACCGCTACCATTTCCTGACCCATAGCAAGCCCGCCACCCACCTCCGGGCTTTAACGCATGTGGATGCGGAAGCACTCAGGAATGCCATGCCCGGGCCGCTGCAGCGCGTACTTCGTCACATCTCGGTTCAGTTGTCAGGGCTTTAATCGTGTCCCTGCCGCCGCGCCGCGTCCACGCCGAGGATTGGCAGCCCGTAGGTGTCACCGAGTTGGAGAGGAACGCCTCGATTGTCGTGGGCTCGTCGAGACACTATGCGGTATTGGCTGGCCCCGGTGCGGGAAAAACGGAACTCCTCGCACAGCGCGCCGCCTTCCTGCTGCAGACGGGCGCGTCATCGGCGCCTCAGCGCATCCTGGCGATCAGCTTCAAGCGCGATGCGGCAAGGAATCTGGCCAGGCGTGTACGTCAACGGTGCCATCCCGAGCATGCGGCGCGCTTCGACTCCCTCACCTTCGACGCGTTCGCGAAGGGTCTTGTCGACCGCTTCGGCCAGGCACTGCCGGAACGATGGCGTCCCACCTCCGACTACGGAATTCTGTTCCCGACACGTCATCTGCTCGAAGACTTCATTCGCCGTGCAGCCATGGCCGATGACTTACCTTTCCATCGGGCACAGATTCAAGCCATTGCGAGCAAGACCTTGGAGCGCCGGCACGTCTTGGCCGACCTGTTGCCCGAAGCTGGTTGGCCACCGGGCACCCCTGGTCAATGGATCGGCCAGCGATTCTGGGATGAACAACTCCACCAGGGCGTGCGAAGCACACTTACGTTTCCGATGCTCACCCGGCTCGCAGAATTGTTGGTTCGGGTCAATGTGGCAGCTCGGCATGCTCTGGCCCTGACCTATTCCCACGTCTTTATGGACGAATTCCAGGACACTACCCAGGCGCAGTTCGATCTGGTCAAGACGATCTTTCTGGGAACTCCAGCCATCATGACCGCTGTGGGCGACAACAAGCAGCAAATCATGCGCTGGGCACTGGCCATGGACGATCCATTCACTGCCTTCGAGCAAACCTTTGGCGCACAGCGAATCCCGCTACTCAGCAATTACCGCTCTTCACCCGAGTTGGTGCGCATCCAGCATGTCCTCGCCCAAGCCCTCGATGCGGGGGCCGCAGAGCCCCAGTCACGAACCACCTCCCGAATCTCCGATGCCTGCTGCTCGATCTGGAACTTCTCCTCGGCTGCAGTTGAGGCACAGTACCTAGCCCAGTTCATAACATCGCAGATGCAGGGGCAAGGCCTCCAACCGGCCGACTTCGTGATCCTCGTTCGCCAGAAAGCCGAAGAATATGCAGCCATTCTCGAACCGGTCTTTCGCGCTCAAGGAATTGCCTTGCGCAACGAGGCTGCCAAGCTCGGGGCTCAGATGCTCCAGGAACTGCTTACCGAGCCGTTGTCGGAGTTGTTGGTTCTGATCTTGCGCTTGGCCACGGTTGGCAGGGCCAGATCAGCCTGGAGCGATGCACTCCAGGCGCTGTCATCCCTGCGCGGCATCGTGTCCGAAAACGAACGAGGACACCGACAGCTCGCAGTGGACCTTGATGCCTTCGCGCGCCAATTCAGTCGTACTTTTCCCACCCCGCCTCAGACCGCTGAAGCGGTACATGCAGTCATACAGTCCATCGTCGGATTCCTGGGGCGCGACGCACTCATCGCCGCGAATCCCGCATATGCCCAGGGCGACTGGCTGTCGGAGGTCGAACACAGCGTGGCCCTCCATCTGCAAGCCAGCACGGCAGAGACAACTTACTGGAGCGCTGCGCTTGACGCCTACGAAGGAACACACGCCCTTCCACTCATGACCCTACACAAGAGCAAGGGGCTGGAATACCACACCGTAATCTTCGTCGGTCTGGATGATTCAGCCTGGTGGAGCTTCCAGCAAGACACGGCAGAGTCCACTGCGGGCTTTTTCGTTGCCTTCACTCGTGCAAAGCAGCGGGTAATCTTCACGTATACAGCTGAACGGGGCACCCGCACTACCGTCGCTCCCCTCTATACGTTGTTGCAATCGGCAGGTGTTCAAACAGTCTCCATCGCCTGATTCGCCAATATCAGTTGCCGCTTTCTCGTCAAAGCAACGTGCTGTTCTTGTGAGTAGCGAAATTGCCTGATGCGAGTATCGGTTGCAAGAAAGCGGCATATTCCTCTTGCGTATCAAAAAGCTGAATTTCGCATTGAGGATTTGCAATACCACCGCTCAGGCGCAGAATCATTTGGCCCTCTCCAGATTCCACGATTCGCCTTGCTCTTGGACCAAATTGCTTGTGGTTGATCATGAAACCCAAAGCACAAAGCCCCAGTACAGCCCCCACCTGTGCCTTATTAGCTGTCAGCAGAGGCTCTTCTGGGACATCAGACAATAGCATCATGATCGCGCCGAGGGCGCGTGCATCGTCTTCTTGGCTAGAATAAATCTCGTCGGCTTTTCGTACCGCATCCTTGCGGTGCTTCGTCGAGATCACATTTGAGTGATAGAGGTCACCGCAAACCGTTAGTTGATGCGTCCCCCCTCCAAGTTGAACCTTTGGATATATAGGTCTCGGTCGGTTCTGCATAAATATTTATTCTCGCTTTTTGTTATATACCCAGCTATTGGCAAAGGGATTTTGCCGAAGCTTCAGCCCCCAGCCGATTCTTAAGAGAGCAACTTCTTGAGGTTGTCCCAGTTCCAGGCATAGAGACGGCCCGCGTCCGGTACCGGCGTGTAATCACCATCCCGATAGCCAATGATCTGAACAATCTTGACACCAGCTTTGCGAGCCATTGCAACCTCTTTTAGCACGCCCTGAGCCCTATGGGTCTTGGCCCCAACCATGACGAGGACAATTTCTGCTCGAGAGATTGCTGCCCCCGCCTTTTTTTCCCAGTCCCGCTCCGGCGCTGCTTCCTTCAGAGAGTGGTCGATAATTTCAAATGGTGAGTCATTATTCCTCGACTGACCAATGATGAAGTCCTTTAAGGCTCGATCATTGTCGAAGTCAAAACTCACAAACACCCTTTTTTTTGCCATCGTTTCATCCTTTAGCAAGGATCTTGCGGCAGGCCCTGCGACGAGGCCTAAGAGGATTCCCGCTCCAGGCAATATTGCATGCCCTATAGCGGCACCAATACCAGCGGCGAGGAGCCCCCCTGGCGAAACATGATTGCGATGGACGACACAAAAGTCTCCGTCGACCGCATTGTTGAGGCACCGCCTGCCCGATTTCGTAGGTGCTGCACACCGCTTCATTGCACTTCGTTGTACTCGAGTAGTTTAAGAAGGCCACACGATTGACATCATATGCCAGACGTATGCCTATGTCTCGTGTCCAGGTACGATTTGCAGCGGCGAGTAGGACATGGCCTTACATCGCTGGTTGTGCGCCTGTAACCTTTCACTGTGACCGTATGCAGAGTGGGAGCTAAACTAGCGGTCTCCCTCAACCTACTGCTCTACATATGGCTTTCTACCTGCCGGGAAAAGTCCCTAGTTACTTGATTCGACTAAGTCATAACTACGCAACAGATAGCAGCAACGCCCAACTGAAGTCTGTCCTCGACTCGGCAAGAGTATTTGTGGCCGAGGGAGTTGATTATGACAACTACAATGGCGGCATGGACGGGCACGGCGTTATCCTGTTCCTTCCCTTGGAGATACTGGGTCCGATTACCCCTCAGGATCAGAAGCGACTCGTAGATAGGCTTTCCACTGATCTCAGAGCTGTTGCCGGAAATGCTCCGGGTGAATTCCTCTCGTACATCCAATTCGAGCTGAACGACGATAACGACGAGTCGTTTAAGAAATCATTCCCAATCTCTAGACGACCACAACTGGCTCCCGACTCATTGAATATCTGGAAGCCGGACATGATCCGTGTGTTTGTGACTCATCGAGACCAATATAAAGCGACGGCTCGGGAACTAGCAGATGCCCTTGAGCCTTTCGGGTTCACCTGTTTTGTTGCACACGACACTATCACGCCAATGGCTGAATGGCGGTTGGAGATCATGAAAGGTCTCCAGACGATGGACATTCTGCTCGTCTTTCTGACTGACGACTTTCACGACAGTATATGGACCGATCAGGAAGTCGGCTTTGCTCTTGGGGATGCAAAACCAGTTATTCCAGTGAAGCTAGGCACGAAAGATCCTCAGGGGTTCATCAGCCACCTTCAGGCCTTAAATGGCGCGATAGACGACCCCAAGGGTACCGCTGAGCTCTTGGTTCCAGTGCTCGCTGATGCGGCGAAATCGAAAGACCGAATACAAACTGCCGTAGTCCGGGCGTTTACTGAGTCGCCAGATTGGGGAGAGACAACCAAGCGGTTCAATCGAATGAAGAAATTAATTGAAGTTCTAACGGATAAAGAACTTCAAATGATCGTTGATGCCTATGCCAAAAATGATCAGCTCCATGGGGCTAGTTACTTAAACAACAACCATGCGCGCTTAAAGAATTTCCTCGCCAACGCCACCGGCAAGACCTTCCGAATTGAAGGAAACAAGGTGGTTTCTGAGAAAAACGAAGAAAAAATCCCGTTCTGACTTAGCACCGGCTCAAGTCAGCCCCGGAAATCGCTGACTTGAGGGGCGTGCATATTCAGCAGTCCTCGCAACCTGCCGCCATCTACCCAATCTCAGTTTCCAACCCAGTTGGCGAAATTGTTGTAGCCATCCTCATCAACCCAAGAGTAAATCTTGTAGCCCAGTTCCGATAGCTTGATTGCTGTACCCCAACGGTTTTTTGGCGCCGTGGTCTCCAATTTCCACCCCGGTGCATCCGCATATTCGATCCACTTACCTGCCGAATACTCAAGAATCTCAAGGCTTGTCCCATCTTTAGAGTAGTGGAATGCCAAGTAATCGAAGGGATTCTTGCCGTTGGTCTTTACTTTTTCATCTTTGCCTTTGATGCCGTTGATATGCACAGCAAAAACGCGATTCCCGCGTTGAATGCTCTTGATGATTTCGTACCGTACCCACCGTCGCGCATAGGTATCGCTGCCTACCAGTACGCAAGTCGCCGTCGTTCCTTCGACTCCGCCATTAATTAGGCGTTTAAGAGCGAGGTCCCCCTTTTTCTGGGCCTCCTCCCAAATGGATGCGTCGAAATAACCGGCCTCTTCTCGGTCTTTGGTCACCCAATGATTACGAACCACATTGGCACGAAAATCGATCACATCTTGGTAATGAAAGCTGAAGAACACGCGCTTCGCCATCTGTTACTCCCCTTGCCGGAAAACGGTTGCCGCTACAACCGACGGATTATTGATTTGATTGAACGAGGCTGCCCTCAGCCAAATGCAGTTCTCGGCTCATTGGGCGCAATGCTCAGAGCGTCGTGGAACATGCGGGAAAAATCCACATCCTCCATCTTCTCGACACCGACCCCGAGCTTGGCAGCCAAGTCGCGCGCAGCACCGCCCGGCGCAGCAACCGATAGAACCTCCGCTTTGGGATGGTATCTGACAAACAAATCGTGCTCCGCGGCAATCCCTTCCATGCCGCCGATAAAGACCGCCGCCGACAGATCATCCCGGGAGAGCATGGCTTGCCGCATCCGGAGAAGGCTTGCGTCCCTATCGCCCGGAACATGGTCAATGTATTGCACGTTGCCGAAACGCTTGTTCTCTTCCGGAAAGACGTCCTGAAAGAACGTGCTCTGATATAAGACAACGGCACGGCCATAATCCACACCCAGATCCTCACAGGCTGCCCAGACCATTGGTGTAATCGCGGGATGGCCGCCCCAGACGATGAGTCGCCGACCCAGCGCGGCTGTGATCAGTTCGCGCACGGCGAACTGAATCAGGAAGGGATCGGCACTTTGGTAGTAGGTCCCGCGCCCCGGCACCGGCACACTTGCCGATAGAAAAATCGCACCCATTGCCATCTAGACCTCCCAATCCGCCAAGGCCCAAGCGACCTCATGGGCTTTCACATAGCGACCAGCTTGAATATGAGTGCCCAGCCACGACAGATGGTTCAGCCAATCAGGATGCAGCCCGACTTCGTCGTAGACCACCGCGACCGACGAATCCGGTGCCCGATCGACCGCTTCATGGAGAGTAAGCGAGGTGGGTACACCCACGGTGGGACAGACGACCACCGCCTTGCCATCAGCCAGGTTAGCGAACACGGCCTTATGTTGCCCAACCCCCGACACGTTGCCGCCGATCTGCTCAATCGCCTGGCTGATGCGACTAAACAGGCTCAACCCCCTGACCGCATGACTTTGGCTGCGCAGCGCTTCAATTTGGAAACAGATACGGGCCACCACGTCATCGGTCAACCGCCCGGTCCCAGCATCAATGTCCGAAACGTCGAGGTCTAAGCGGCTTGCTGTCGAGATCCGAGCGGAAGCCGTCGAGTTGGGCCAACCGACACGCAGTACAGAGATGCCCTTGGCTAAGGCACGGCCAAATTCCGCGCTCGTCCACCGGCTTTCGAAATAACCCGGCGTATCAAGCATCACCAGCACGTCGGAGTCGCACAAGCGATGCCACAACATGGCCTGAAAATCCTCCGCGGGGCCAATACCATGCGTATCCAGGAAAACATCGAAGTGACGTGCTGACAAGACATCGAACAACTGCAGCGCGGCTTCGCGCGATTCGTTGCGGCGATAGCTGACGAAAACGCGTCGCTGGCGTGGTAGGAGGCCCGTGCACTCAAGTAAAGCCGTGGCAACCCGCTGCGGCCCATCCTCCTGGTAGGCCAAGCAGTTCAATGACCGCAATATCTCAGGAATTTCCGTATGAACCCGGCTATAGGTTGAGGCGACAGGCACAATCGGAATCCCATGCCGCAAGATGGGCTTAAGCCCTTCATCCGAGACGCCTTCGGCCCCAAAAAATACAACGCTTGCGGCAATTCGTTGCGATGGTTCAAAGCTGGTGACGCGGGTGGACCAAGCCACCTCTTTACCCAAGGTCAATCCAAAAGGTTCGATCCCCTTCAGGAGATGCTGTTCCACCTCTCGAACTTGATCGTCCGAGGGCAACCCCATGAGTGCCAATTCATAAAGCACGGTCGACATATAGTCTCCACGTCAAAGATTTCTGACCCAGACCCCACCTCTGCTCTGGCCGGGGCTCCATACGCCTAAACCGCCCTGATCCGCTTGATCAATGCGCCGATAGAGCTGTAAATATTCACTGCCGTACCATACCCCAGAGCGGTCAGTGGTCGGGATGATCAAAATTTGGTCGATATGTTTCTTTCCATTCGCATACCCAATTTCCCAGGGGCACCAACGCGACCTTACTGAATTAGGCGTGGCCAAGAAAATGAAATATTTGAGCTCGACAACCTTCTGCTGGATACGCAGCGCAGTCTCGCGGTCTGGCGTAGCGGGCATGGAGGCATCTTCCCAATCGACATACACATCCCATCCTTCGTTGGCGAGCATATTAATAATGCCCTTTACCAAGTCTGCATCTTCATGACTATGGCAGAGAAAGGCTGTGGCCAGATTGGACGCTTTTGCCTCTTGTAACGTCCGTGGCGCGGCCCTTTTTACTAGACCTGTTGCGGAACGAATGGCATCTATAGAAATCGGCACGCTTGTAGGATCACTCGGGTGTGGATTACCGCAATTATATGCCGGATAGCTGGCGACACATGTGGTTCACTGCATCCTTGCCTGATAGCCGTCATAGCTTTATTCCTTAAACAATCGGACTCCGATCAACAACCAAGGAGCCCGAGCAAATCTCGATGGGGAGACAGAAATTTATTGATTGGCAATAATTATTGCCAATCAATAATTAACAATAATTTTCAGTAGACCACTCTTCGGTTCCTTGACGGTCCTAAGTTCATTTACTCAATCACCGTCATTAGCAGGCGTTGGCTTGGCAGCCTGTTTCCGGGCATTCCGCTTTTGCGTCAGTTCATCAACCTGCACCATATTCGTGGCAAAGCGCTCGATCATTTGGCGCAAGTCACGGGGCGTATTCAAAAAGGCATCCAGCTCGTCGATTTTCTGCGCCCTGACCTTCTCCAGCTCATCGCTCTTGGCGACGAGCTTCGCCTCAAGCTCTGTGATTCGATTGAGCAGGAACGAGCGCTGTGCGTTCCTATACTTGGGCCGTGCGTCGTTCTGCATTCGACGCTGGACAGTCTTGGCCTCGCTAAACGTCTCCGCAATGATCTTGCGGCCATTCCATTCCTTCTGCCCGAGCATCTGCCGATTGAAGCCATGGCCAAAGCGCTTCTTTGAGTGGGCGATGACGCTTTCCCAGGTGACGGGAATCCCGCTGTCCGGGAACAGTTCGATCATCTTTGCAATTTTGCGAGCGAGTTCTTCTGTAAGGATTTCCGGGCGTCCTGCCATAGTCAGTCTTCCTCGTCGTTATCTGCAGCGACTAGGTGCCGCTCGTCCGTGATGTTATCCGGCGTAGGTGCGAACTGTGGATACTTGCTGACCAGCGCCTGCTCGTCGCGGGCCACCTGCTCCCGCCCACCGTGCTCACCAAGAGCCACCTCCATCAGTGGTTCCGAATGGCGCGTTGGGTTGTGATACTTGAAGAGCGCACCGCTCAACTTGGTCGTGTCGTCGAGTATCTTGACGCTCTCACGGGCGACGAAGCCTTGCTCTAGCAAATTCGCCAAGCGCCGGTCTTTGAGTAGGCGATTAGCTTCTTGAAAGTTGTCGATCAACTCGTTAGCAAGCTGCTCAATCCCCAAGGGACTTAGCCCTTTCTCCACCAGCGTCAGCATGTGCTCACCGAGCATAGCCGGATCGTCTGCGACGTTCCGGTTGTAGGTAAGGGCAAGATTTTCTAAATGGTAAACGATGATGCTGAACAACCTCTTGTTGTCGTTCCGCACAGCTTCGTTGGTCGGGATATGGCCTTTCTGCTGAACTGCCTCGTCGCAGGTAAGACATGACGCCGACAGTTCGTTGCTGTAGTTCCGGCAGGGCTTCTCGTGGTGCTGGTGAAGGCAGATGCCGTACTTTTGCGGGTAGATAATGATGATTCCGCGACTGGTTCTGGCGACAGGCCGATCTTCAACGGCCTGAATGACAGCATCCAGCGAAGTCACAGCAACACCCGCATCGTGCGCCGTCACGATAGTGGTCTGAAGGCTGAACTGTTCCTCCAGCTTCTCCACGGCAGCCAGTCCGTTCGACAAATCAGCGAGTTCGGTAAGCTTCTCGGCCTTGGGCATCGATGCCGCTGCCGCTATAGCCTCTGCAGATCGGAAGTCATAAGCTTTGAGTTGGGATAGCTTGGATCGATTGGCCCACTTATTGATCAGTACGTCGGAGAGTTTTTCGCCATAAGTGAGAGCCATGGTCGTGAGCCAGCGGCGCGGATCGTGAGTATCCATCTCAGCGATTCGGATCACGCCATCGACCGGCATGGTGATCTTGAGTTTCTCGAAGAGCGAGAGTCTTTGGCGTGCTCTTCTTTGGCTCTCAGTTACCTTGAAGCAGGACTTGATCGTATAGTAAGTCGTGGTACTGGGCAAAAAGGCCGGCAACTCGTCATCGTCAAATAAAAACAGCATCTTCGCCAAGTCGCCCTGATAGGGATTTCGACTTGTCACGCGCCGACAGCGATTCAGAGCCTCTCGAACTTTCTTGAGGAGCAGGGCCTCAACGTCCACCCAAGGAAGGTAGTCGATATTTTTCCAGCGCGCCACTCCACGCCCCTCTGTCACCGACACAAAGACTGGGTTGGGCGCCTTGAACTGGCAATCTCGCAGTTCCTTGAAGTAGTTATTCGCTGATTGGATGCAGCCACCATCCGGCAGATTTGCATCGAGTCTGATGATTCGCCCAAGATTTCTCCTGCTAACGGCCTGGCCTCGCAGGTGTTCCAATTCTGGCGGCAGATACAGGATATCTGGGTGCTGCTGATACCACTCCACGAGCATACGCGAACGTTTTCCGTGGCTCTTGATGATATCGGTGGCGAAATAGAACGCATCGATCATGAAGGAAAGGACAGGCTTTGGACTCCACTGCGCCCCCTTGCTTCCCTTCATGGTAATAATTAGCATCTGGTGAGCGCGGTGCGTCCCATCTAGTTCACCGATTGTATTTTGCGCATAGTCTTCGACCGCTACGTGGTCGTCGATGCTCATGCAAAGGGGTTCATTCATACGAGATGGAGCACACAGCAAAATCACCCCTGCACTGAGCGCCACTCGATCCCGTGCCGACAGTTCCGGCGCACCTTCCACCATTTTGTTGAAAGCTTGGTTGAAGGCCTCCATGCAACGGTCAAGTCGTTCACCCTTGCCTTCGCATTTTTTTGCGCTATGGACATCGCGGACCTTGGAGAGTTCGGCCATCGTCGAAGCATATGCTCTCCATCCGAGCATGGGGAGCACCCCGTTGCGGGAGAGTTGGGTCATAAATTGCGACAACATAATCAACTGGCCCCGCATAGCGTTCGCAGACTGAGGATTCGCTTTGCCATGCGCTAGCAGACGCTCCTCCAAGCGGCGCAGGTCGTCAAGCGCGAGGTCAAAGAATCGATGGGGCGAGTCCTTGGATAACTGGCGGAATGCGGCAACCGGCTCATGAAGTTGTTTGGGTTTTCCGGCAATGACCATTTCCGCCACGAGACAGCGCAGGGCGTCGCCGTAACAGATGTCCTTTTCAGAGAAGTCGGCCATCGGTGCGGTGAAGTACCAGTCCAATTGTTCTGTCTGGTAAAGCGTTCGGAGTGGCCAAGCGTTCTCAAGGAAGTCAATTTTTGGGAAGCGCAAGCTCATCCGACGTTCGCACTCCGCAAGCCACCTATCCAGCGCAGTTCGCATGAGGATCGGATCGAGGGCAATTGGCTCAAGGCGCTTGTTCATGCTTGACTCCTGCCTGAAGGACCTGGCGGTATCGGTCGGCGGCGTTCATAACGAGGATGATCTTGTTCTTGGCGCTCCTTGCACGATCCACCATGTGCTGGAAAGGCTTCCCACGCTTGCTCATGTCCTCAATTTCCTTCTCAACGACGCGGAGGTTGATCCCATGGTCGGCATCCCAGCAGGGGATAAAGCGAACGCATCCGTAACACACGATGGGCGCGTTGGCGCAAGCAATACTTCTGCCGCACTCCCCGGCGATTTCGAGTTTTCTTGTGTCCTGATTCCATGACTGAATCTGCTTTTCTGGGAGAGCCTGATCGTCACAGGAACAGAAGTTGATGAGGGCAGGAAGGTGCTCGGCGAAGGCCGGGCGCATGACCTCTGAGAAATCTTCCATCAGACCGTTGAACGCTATATCCACGTACGCTCTGCACACCATATCGCTGGCGTGTTTCAGGACTGCTTGAAGGGTCTTGGCTGATGCACCGGTCTGCGCAAGCAGCGTGCCTACCGTGTGGCGCAAAACATTGCTCCCCAGCGTGAATTTGTCGCCATTGAAATGCCGTTTTTTTATCGCCGTGGGGTAAGAGTTTCCAAATGCGGCTCCTGATTCAAACATCCCAAAGTGTTCATTGGCGTATTCTGATTGCCATTGCAAATGACCTTTCGCCAGTCTCCTGGCTGGGAAAAGAGCTAGCTTCTTGATGTCTTTTTGTGCAACAAGATGCCCGTAGTTTTCGATGACATGCTGGCGCTGTTTTGTCAGTAGGACACCCAAATGCTCATTGATGCCGAAGGTGACTTTGCTGGGATACTCCTCACCGGTCTTGGAGGTCACAATATCGATGAAATATTGACTGGAGGTAGTGACGGTCAGGTCGCCCACCCGGATTTGTCGATAGGAGTTGGGGCGAACAAACACTGCAAAGGCGAGGTGAACAAAGCTGTAATGGCCGATTTCCATCGTCCCATCCGCATAGGCGGCGTCACAAACATCGAGGATATAGGTGGCTGCAGAGCGAGTGAGTGCCTTACCGAGAATGTTGTCGATCGTCTGACCGTGAAGTCCTTTCTTGTTTGTGAGCGTCGGGAAGTCACTAACCTCCAATCCTTTCGCGAAAAGCAGTGAATGCGGGTTATTGGAGAAGGCCGTCCTCAGGTATTTCAATTGAAGCGCCGTGAAGTTGTTTTTCTCGGCTGCGAGGCACAACAGAAAGCCTTCATCGATTACCGTGACCTTCATTTCAAAGAGTCTATGGGCAATAATCTTGGCAAGGAGATTTTGTAGGTTTAACTGCTCAGTCCGGATCGAAGCAAGTTTCACGCGATTGCATCGCTCCATCAGGTGCTCCTTTAGATGGCACAGAAATTCTTCGGTAAAACCTTTCTTCAGTTCAGTGAAGTCAATCGTGATGGTTTTGGACACCCGACGGTCGCGAGCCCCGACCTCCTGGGTCATCGTAAAGATGAACGGTTCGCCCCCCTCCCATTCGACGACCGTCTTGCCGATTGTTCTATACACGTGCGGACTCCCTTTGTTGTTTGAGCGCCGCCGCCTCATCGACCAAGCGTTGGTTGAAGTCCATCAGGACCACGCTGGCGTTATCGGATAGTGCTCGCGCAGCGTAGAGCTCTGGCATGTTGGAACCTGGCACCCAACCGAAGCGAAGCTTCATCAGGTCTTTGACCGTGTCAGGTACGTCCTTGTAGTCATGTGGCCGCGTGATACCAGCTTTTTCGGCGTACTCGATGCACTTCTGGCTCAGAAAGAAGCTTGCAGCGCTGTGTCGCAGTACATATCCGTAAAAGTCGTACTGCTCCTGCTTCTGGAAATAGGGATCGTCCCCAATATCCAGCAACCCGAGCGCCGCAAGTCGCTTTCCGAGCTTACTGAACATTTCGGTGATGGTTCCGCGATGCTGGATCGGCTCGCCTTTGTCAGACAGAAAGAGAAACCCTTTGCTGCGATTGGTTAACCGCTTCATGAGCACTGCGTCACGCTCAGACTCAATGTAGTCATTGACGGCGCGCACCGTGAACGGCCAGAGCGTAATCATCGTTTCGCTGGCGCTATTGATTTGCGTGCTGGCCCCCAATTTGAGTTTGGGTGTCTTGGTGGAAATGCGCTCTCTCCGCTTTGCCCTGTTGTCCCTGATCGCGAGCATCTCTGCATTCGCCCGGAAGTCGGTAACCGCGATGTTGCCGAGTGTTCCGGGACGCAAGCCTTCGCAAGCAAGTAGAACCATTGCTCGATCCCTCAAGAGAGTGCGCGAGGATTTTCCGGCAGCAGTTTGAAACAGGTCATGCGGGCGTACAAAAACGGCCTCAATAATCGAAAGATATTTGTCCGTGGGCAAGCTCTTGATGGCGAGGTGATGGCTCTGCTTCGTGCCACGAATGGTTCGGCGCAATTGCTCCCCGAGCTTGTCATATTCGTGCTTAAGTTGCTCCTGAGCAGTGAAGGATCGAATGTTTGGCTCAAGAAAGACTTCACGGTAGATGTCGAGGTAGCTAGCAATGTGATGCAGGCGCTTTCGGGCAGTATTGGGCTCAACGGCACCAGGTAACTCGCTCGGGGCTTTGCCGGCTTTTGCACTAGCCAGGAAGAGCACTTTCTTGTCTCCCATTGCCTCCACTTCCGGCAAAGGTCGGTAGCACAATTCAGCGAGCTTCTTAGCCTCGTCATAGGTGAGGCAGCGCCCCTCCTGGGCTCGAAAGACCAACTCGATCTGATGAGCAGCGCAGAATCGATAGAAAATTCGAAGAGATTGCGCCACCAACTCGCGGGTGTGCGGATTGGTGAACTCGTTTGTCAGGAATTTCGAGAACGGGTAGTGAATCGACCCGTCGTCGTGCAGCAAGACATAGTTCCTTCTGGCAAAAACCTGTTCCATTTCTTTACCATTTCACCAATTTCCGAAACCATTTTATTTTCGATTCAAAAAAATGCAAATATTTTATGCCTGCATCAAACTAAACAACCTATTTGTATCGCTATTGATGATTAATTTACATTTACACCACAAATTCCGTCATACCATCTCGCAGTAGGTGCACTGGTTCCACGAGCAGCCGTCGGTGACGGGCAGGATCAGGGATTCCGCCTCGCTGGGGGGACGGAACACGGGCTCGACGTAACGGAGGGGGAAGGCGGCGGACATGGGGGCGGCGGCAACGATGCGACGACGCCGGGCGGGGCGGGCGCCCGGCCCGGCACAAACGTCGATTTTAGGGGAAGCGCCGCCCCGGGCCTAATCCGGCCGGACGGGGTGGCGGCACAGGCCGTGGGACGCCCCGCGCCAGCCCTCAGTTCGCCCAGCGCAGCACCAGCCGACCGCCACCCTTGGGCGTCAGGCTGACGGTCTGGGTTTCGCGCTTGCCGGCGTAGGTGGCCTGGACCGTGTAGCGACCGGCCTGGGTGACGTCCACCTGGCCGATGGGGCCGCAGGTGGGGTCGCTGGCGAAGGCGCCCTTGGGGCCACCGATCTGGATCTGGACCCCGGACAGGTAGGCGCCGCCCGGCCCGGCGAAGAGGATGGTCAGGGCGTGGTTGTGGGCGTCCGCCAGCATGGGGGCCGATTCCTCGGCGCCCACGCCGCCGCACACCAGGGCCACCTCCGGTGCCTTGGCCGGGGCCGCCTGCGTCACCTGTACCGCCTGGGCGGTCAGGCCGAGCAGGGCGGCAGCCATCAGGATCGGGATTCGCATCGCGCGCTCCTTTCTCGAACGATCAGGGGAAATCTCTTCTAGGCATAGACGATCCCGGCGGCTTTCACCACCGGTGGTCTGGGTCCGGGCCGGGGAACGGGGCTAGAATCCGCCTCAGCCATGACCGCCACTCCCGCCACGCCCCCCTGCTCCACGCCCGCCGAACCCCGCACCGCCGTTCTGGCGCCCCATCCCGACTTTCCCGCGCCTTCGGTCGATGGCATTACCGTGACCGTGGCCGCCGCCCCGGCAGGCGGACTGCGCCTGGACTACCGGCTGACCGGCGACCTGGCGGCGTTGCGGGTGCCCACCGCCGCATCCCCGGTGGAGCCGGACCGACTGTGGGCCCACACCTGCTTCGAGGTCTTTCTCACCCGGGGCGAGGGGCTGGCCTACCGGGAATACAACTTCTCGCCCTCGGGCCAGTGGGCCGGCTACGGCTTCGCCGCCTACCGGCAGCGCAACGCCGCCATCCTGCCGGCGCCGGTCTGCGACTGGCGTGCCTTTCCCGGTGAGTTGGCGCTCACCGTGACCCTGCCGGCCGAGGCCCTGCCCACGGGCGACGGCCCCCTGCGCCTAGCCCTGACCACCGTGGTGGAGCTGGCCGACGGTGCCCCCGGCACCCTGTCCTATTGGGCCTTGGCCCACCCGGCCGGCAAGCCCGACTTTCATCACCGGGACGGTTTCGTCCTGGCCCTGCCCGACCTGTAGGAAGCCCCATGATCCAGTTTGGCCTCGACCGCCTGCTTGCCGATCCCGCCCTGCGCCGCCCCCTGGCGGGCAAGCGGGTCGCCCTCCTCGCCCACCCGGCCTCCGTCACCCGGGACCTGACCCATTCCCTGGACGCCCTGGCGGCCCTGCCCGATCTCAATATCACCGCCGCCTTCGGCCCCCAGCACGGCCTGCGCGGCGACAAGCAGGACAACATGGTGGAGTCCCCGGACTACGTGGACCCCCTGCACGGCATCCCCGTCTTCAGCCTCTACGACGAGGTGCGCCGGCCCACGGACGCCATGATGGACAGCTTCGACGTGCTGCTGGTCGATCTCCAGGACCTGGGCTGCCGCATCTACACCTTCATCACCACCCTGCGCTACGTGCTGGAAGCCGCCGCCAAGCACGGCAAGAGCGTCTGGGTACTGGACCGCCCCAACCCCGCCGGCCGCCCAGTGGAGGGCCTGCTGCTGCGCCAGGGTTGGGAGAGCTTCGTCGGCGCCGGGCCGCTGCCCATGCGCCACGGCCTGACCATGGGCGAGCTGGCCCGCTGGTTCATCGCCACCCTCAAGCTGGACGTGGATTGCCAGGTGGTCACCATGGCCGGCTGGCAGCCCGAGGCCGCCCCCGGTTACGGCTGGCCCCTGGGGGAGCGCAGTTGGGTGAACCCCAGCCCTAACGCCCCCAACCTCTCCATGGCCCGGGCCTACGCCGGCACCGTCATGCTCGAAGGCACCACCCTGTCCGAAGGCCGGGGCACGACGCGGCCCCTGGAACTGTTCGGCGCCCCGGACATCGACGCCCGGGCCATCATCGCCGAGATGCGCGCCCTGGCCCCGGAGTGGTTGCAGGGCTGCGTGTTGCGGGACTGCTGGTTCGAACCCACCTTCCACAAGCACGCCGGCAAGCTCTGCCACGGCGTGCAGATCCACGTCGAAGACGCGGCCCATTACGACCACGGCGTCTTCAAGCCCTGGCGCCTGCAAACCCTGGCCTTCAAGGCCCTGCGCCGCTTGCAGCCGGAGTATCCGATCTGGCGCGATTTCCCCTACGAATACGAGCGGGACCGCTTGGCCATCGACCTGATCAACGGCAGCCCGCTGCTGCGGGAATGGGTGGACGCCCCCGCCGCCACCCCGGCCGACTTCGAGGCCCTGGTGCGGCCGGACGAGGCGGCCTGGGAGGTCGAACGGGCGCCCTTCCTGCTCTACGGCGACGCTTCCTGCATCTGACCCTCCCGCCAGCATGGACGACGATCACACTGCGGCGCTCGCGCAGCTGGAGGGGCTGCTGACCGTCCCGACCCTGGGCGATCTGGAAACCCGCCTGCGCAC
This sequence comes from Oryzomicrobium sp., assembly GCF_036820405.1. Classification (NCBI taxonomy): domain Bacteria; kingdom Pseudomonadati; phylum Pseudomonadota; class Betaproteobacteria; order Rhodocyclales; family Rhodocyclaceae; genus Oryzomicrobium; species Oryzomicrobium sp. Next base: position 177,474 of record NZ_DAISLS010000004.1, on the reverse strand, counting down.
CCTGGTGGCAAGCCGAGGCTTCGACCATTTCGCCTGCGGCGTGCTCAACCTGGCGCCCAAACCGGCGGAACCCGCCATCCGCATGCTCAACGCCTACCCGGCCGAGTGGCAGGCTCGCTACGACGCCAACAACTACCTGGCCTACGATCCGGTCATCACCCACACCATCCGCCAGCGCAAGGCTGTGCCCATCGTGTGGCCCGAGGTGGACGCCCTGGACGATCCGATGCAGCGCCGCATCTTTGCCGAGGCGGCCGACGCGGGCCTGCGCAGCGGGGTGACGGTGAGCACCCAGGGACAGCGTCAGATCGGCGTGTTGAGCCTGGCCAACGACCGCACCCCGGCCCGCAGCCGGGGCGACATCCTCAACGCCCTGGGCTTTGCCCAGTTGCTCGCCTGCTACGTCCAGGAAGCCTGGGGCAAGCTGACCGACAGCCAGGGCACCTACGTCACGGTCAGCCTGACGACCCGGGAACGGGAATGCCTGCACTGGGCTGCCGTGGGCAAGACCTCCTGGGAAATCGCCCAGATTCTCAAGATCGCCGAACGGACCGTGGTCTACCACATCGGCCTCGCCGTGGAAAAACTCCAGGTCACCAACCGGCGCCAGGCCGTGGCCCGGGCCATCGCCCTGGGGCTGGTCTCGCCGTGAGGCGGCCTCCTGCCTCTCCCACGCCTCCCCTCCCGCTTTTCCCCCTTGCCCCCGTTGTAAGTTATTGCAGTTGAGGGCCACCGCCCCTGCCGGCGAGAATCCGCCGCCTGACCACGCCCGCCGCTGGGAAAGCCCGTTCCCTGCGCGCGGCGGTGTCGCCCCTTCACTGCTTTCCAACCCCGACGCATCGACACCATGAACAATACGATCAAGACAGCCTGCGCCGCTGCCCTCCTGACCATGGCCACCGCCGCCCTGGCCGCCCCCGAGGGCACCGGCCTGTACCTCACCGCCTCCCTGGGCCAGGCGCACACCACCCTGGACACCAAGAACACCGAGCACGCCACCATCATCACCGGCGATTCCACCGACAAGCTCGGCTACAGCCTGGGCGTCGGCTACCGCTTCAACACCTACGTCGGCGTCGAAGCGTCCTACGTCAACTTCGGCAAGCCCAGCTACAACCTGGTGCGCGGCACCACCGGCGAAACCAGCCGGCTGACCGTCAAGAACGAAGCCTTCGTCCTGGCCGCCCAGGGCTACCTGCCGCTCAACGACGCCTTCACCCTGACCGGCAAGGCCGGCGTCGCCTTCGTGCACACCAAGCTCAACCGCACCAGCGATTCTCCCGACGACGCCTACCAGGGCAAGGACAACCAGACCCACCCCACCTTCGGCATCGGCGCCTTGTACAAGCTCACCCAGGCCGTCAGCCTGCGCGTGAACGCCGACTGGTACCCGAAGATCACCAAGAGCAACGACGAGGCCACCGACACCAACGCCCGCATGCTCAGCGCCGGCGTGCAGTACAAGTTCTGACGGTCTCAGCCCCGTAAATGGAAACGGCCGGACTGGTTCGCCAGTCCGGCCGTTTCTTTTGTCGCTCGGGATCGAGCGCTTACGCCGCCAACCCGGTCGTCTCATCCACCCCGAGCATGATGTTCATGCACTGGATGGCGGCGCCGGAGGCGCCCTTGCCCAGGTTGTCGAAGCGGGAGGCAAGCAGGATCTGGTCGCCGTGGCCGAAGACGAAGATTTCCGCCCGGTTGGTGTCGTTGCAGGCGGTGGCCGGCAGGAAGCCGTTGTCGAGCACCGGTGCGGCATCCAGGGGCATCACCTTGACGAATACCTCGCCGGCGTAGAACTCGCTGTAGAAGGCCTGGACGTCGGCCGGGGTGACGGCCTTGGGCAGCATGCGCGGCAGCAGGGGCGCCGCCACCACCATGCCCTGGGCGAAGTTGCCGACGATGGGCGTAAACAAGGGCTGGTGCGCCAGGCCGGTCTGCATCTGCATTTCCGGCAGGTGCTTGTGGGTGAGGCCCAGGGCGTAGAAGCGCGGGCTCTTCATGGCTTCGGGCAGGGTCGCCGGCTCTTCATAGCTGGCGATCATTTCCTTGCCGCCGCCGCTGTAGCCGGTGATGGAGTAGGTGCTGACCGGGTAGTCCTTGGGCACGATGCCGGCGGCCACCAGGGGGGCCATGAGCATGATGAAGCCGCTGGCGTGGCAGCCGGGCACGGCCACTTTCTGGGCGTTCTTGACGCGCTCGCGCTGGCCGCCGTTGAGTTCGGGCAGGCCGTACACCCAGTCCGGGTGGGTGCGGTGGGCGGTGGAGGCGTCGAGGAAGCGGGTCTTGGTGTTGCCCGGCTTGAGCAGGGCCACGGATTCCCGGGAGGCCGCGTCGGGCAGGCAGAGGAACACCACGTCGGCGCTGTTGATGTACTCGGCCTTGACCGCCGGGTCCTTGCGCTGGGCCTCGGGGATGGTGAGGATTTCGATTTCCGGGCGGATCGACAGCCGTTCGTCGATCTTGAGACCGGTGGTGCCGTGGCGGCCGTCGATGAATACCTTGAAAGTCATGGGCTGTCCGTGTGCTGCGGGTGGGGTGGAATCGTCAAACCATTATTGTAGGCGGCCCGCGCCATTTTGATGACGGCTTTGCGGCAACCGGGCAAAAAGAACGGGCCGGCCCGCCCCGGAAGGGACGGCCACCGGCCCGGTGGTGGATGGCAAACGGTGAAGATGCCGTGTCCCGGTGAGCCTTAACCCATGTGCAGGCCGCCATTGACCGAGAAGTCGGCACCGGTGGCGTAGCCCCCCTCGGCCGAAGCCAGCCAGGCCACCATGGAGGCGATCTCGGTCGGCTCGCCCAGGCGCTTCACCGGCACCGTGGCGACGATCTTTTCCAGCACCTCGGGGCGGATGGCGCGGACCATGTCGGTGCCGATGTAGCCGGGGCTGACCGTGTTCACCGTCACCCCCTTACCCGCCACTTCCTGGGCCAGGGCCATGGTGAAGCCGTGGATGCCGGCCTTGGCGGTGGAGTAGTTCACCTGGCCGAACTGGCCCTTCTGGCCGTTCACCGACGAGATGTTGATGATGCGACCGTAGTTGGCCTCGATCATGTCGTCGATGACCTGCTTGGTGACGTTGAACAGGCTGTCCAGGTTGGTGGACAGCACCGCGTCCCAGTCGGCCTTGCTCATCTTGCGGAACTGGCCGTCCTTGGTGATGCCGGCATTGTTCACCAGCACCGCCACCGGCCCGTGCTCGGCCTTGACCTTGGCGAAGGCTTCCACCGTGGACTCCCAGTCGCCGACGTTGCCGGCGCTGGCGTAAAAGGTGAAGCCGAGAGCCTTCTGTTCTTCCAGCCACTGCCGGGGGTCCCGGGTCGGACCGCAGCCGGCGATGACCTTGAACCCATCCTTGTGCAGCCGCTGGCAGATGGCGGTACCGATGCCGCCCATTCCCCCCGTGACGTATGCCAGTTTTTGACTCATTTCAGCCTCCTCGTTCTTCTGGACCCGGCAGGCGTCGATGCAATGGCCCCCACCGGTGGAATTAGCCCGGCGGCACCCCATGGGTGGCGCCATGGCAAAACCATTATGTCACCAGGGGAAAAGCGGTTGTCTGGCAGTGCAGCAAAAACGGGAGGCCGTCCTGGCGCGGCATGGGCCGCCGCGCCAGGACCGGGAAGGAGCGCCGGCGCTCAGAGGAGCGGGGCCAGCCAGCGGGCAGCTTCGTCCACGCTGAAACCGGCACGCCGGGCCCAGTCTTCGAGCTGGTCGCGGCCGATCTTGCTCACGGCGAAGTAGTGGGCGTCCGGATGGGCCAGGTAGAAGCCGGAAACGGCTGCTGCCGGGGTCATGGCGTAGGACTCGGTGAGGCCCATGTCGGCATTGCGGGGAGCGTCGAGCAGCGCGAACAGGCCGCCCTTGGCGGTGTGGTCCGGGCAGGCCGGGTAGCCGGGTGCCGGGCGGATGCCCTTGTATTCCTCGCGCACCAGCTGCTCGTTGGACAGGACCTCGTCGCTGGCGTAGCCCCAGTACTCCTTGCGCACCCGCTCGTGCAGCCATTCGGCGCAGGCCTCGGCGAGGCGGTCGGCCAGGGACTTGAGCATGATGGCGTGGTAGTCGTCGTGGGCGGCCTCGAACTCGGCCAGCTTGGCCTCGATGCCCAGGCCGGCGGTGACGGCGAAGGCCCCGGCGTAGTCCTTGATGCCGCTCGCCTGAGGCGCGACGAAGTCGGACAGACACTGCTGCGGCTTGCCGTCCGGACGCTCCTGCTGCTGGCGCAGGCCGTGCCAGGTAAACACCGGCGCTGCGCGGGTTTCGTCGGCGTAGAAGGCGATGTCGTCCCCCAGCGCATTGGCCGGGAACAGGCCGAACACGGCGTGGGCGGTGAGCCACTTCTCGGCGACGATCTTTTCCAGCATGGCCTGGCCGTCGGCGTACACCTGGCGGGCGGTCTCGCCCACCACGGCGTCGTCGAGAATCTTGGGGAAGGCGCCGGCCAGGTCCCAGGTCTGGAAGAAGGGGCCCCAGTCGATGTACTTGGCCAGGGTGGCCAGGTCCACGTCGCGCAGGGCGGTGACACCGAGCTTCTTGGGCACCACCGGGGCGTAGTCGAGCTTGATCGGATTGGCCCGGGCGGCCTCCAGGGACACCAGGGGGATGCCCTTCTTCTTGCCGTGCAGTTCGCGCAGCTTTTCGTACTCGGCCGCCACCTGGGCCTGGTAGTCGGCGGACTGGGTTTCCGAGAGCAGGCTGGTGACCACGCCCACGGCCCGGGAGGCGTCCGGCACGTACACCACCGGCTTGCTGTAGTTGGGGGCGATCTTGATGGCAGTGTGGGCCCGGCTGGTGGTGGCGCCGCCGATCAGCAGCGGCACGGCGAAGCCCTGGCGCTCCATCTCGGCGGCGACGTGGCTCATTTCTTCGAGGGACGGGGTGATCAGGCCGGACAGGCCGATGGCCTGGGCGCCGTGCTCCTTGGCGGCGTGCAGGATCTTGTCGGCGGGCACCATGACGCCCAGGTCCACCACCTCGTAGCCGTTGCAGCCGAGCACCACGCCGACGATGTTCTTGCCGATGTCGTGCACGTCGCCCTTGACCGTGGCGATGACGATCTTGCCCTTGGAGGAGGCGCCGGTGCGGGCCTTCTCTTCTTCGATGTAGGGGATCAGGTGGGCCACGGCCTGCTTCATCACCCGGGCGGATTTGACCACCTGGGGCAGGAACATCTTGCCGGCGCCGAACAAGTCGCCCACGGTGTTCATGCCGTTCATCAGCGGCCCTTCGATCACCGCCAGGGGCGGCTTGCCGGCAGCGGCCAGGGCGGCGCGCACTTCCTCGGTGTCGGCCACCACGAAGTCGGTGATGCCCTTGATCAGGGCGTGCTCCAGGCGCTTTTCCACGGGCAGGGTGCGCCAGGTCAGGTCCGGCCCGGTGTCCTTGGCCTTGCCTTCCTTCACCGTCTGGGCGAACTCCACCAGGGCCTCACCAGCGCCCGGGTGGCGGTTCAAGACCACGTCTTCCACCTTCTGCCGCAGTTCCGGCGCCAGGTCGTCGTACACGCCGAGCATGCCGGCGTTGACGATGCCCATGGTCATACCGGCCTGGATGGCGTGGTAGAGGAACACGGTGTGGATCGCCTCGCGCACCGGGTCGTTGCCGCGGAAGCTGAACGAGACGTTGGAAACACCGCCGGAAATCTGCGCGTAGGGCAGGTTCTGGCGAATCCAGCGGGTGGCGTTGATGAAATCCACCGCGTAGTTGTCGTGTTCTTCGATGCCCGTGGCGATGGCGAAGATGTTCGGGTCGAAGATGATGTCCTGGGCCGGGAAGCCAATGCTCACCAGCAGGTCGTAGGCCCGCTTGCAGATCTCGATCTTGCGGGCGTAGGTGTCGGCCTGGCCCGTCTCGTCGAAGGCCATGACGATGACGGCGGCCCCGTAGCGGCGGGCCAGCTTGGCCTGCTCCAGGAATTTCTCCACCCCTTCCTTCATGGAGATGGAGTTGACGATGCCCTTGCCCTGGATGCACTTGAGGCCGGCCTCGATCACCTCCCACTTGGAGGAGTCGAGCATGATCGGCACCCGGGAAATATCCGGCTCCGAGGCGATCAGCTTGAGGAATTTCTCCATGGCTGCCACGGAGTCCAGCATGGCCTCGTCCATGTTGATGTCGATCACCTGGGCGCCGTTCTCCACCTGCTGGCGGGCCACCGCCAGGGCGTCGTCGAAACGGCCTTCCAGGATCATGCGGGCGAAGGCTTTCGAGCCGGTGACGTTGGTGCGCTCGCCGACGTTCACGTACAGGCTGTCGGGGCCGACGTTGAACGGCTCCAGACCGGACAGGCGCAACTGGGGCGCGATGGCGGGGACGGCGCGGGGGGCAAGGCTGCCCACCGCCTTGGCGATGGCGGCGATGTGGTCCGGGCTGGTGCCGCAGCAGCCGCCGACGATGTTCACGAAGCCATGCCTGGCCCAGTCGGCGATCTCCTCGGCCAGCTGTTCCGGGGTCTCGTCGTAGCCGCCGAAGGCGTTGGGCAGGCCGGCGTTGGGGTGGGCCGAGACGAAGCAGTCGCACACCCGGGACAGCTCTTCCACGTACTGGCGCAGCTCCTTGGCCCCCAGGGCGCAGTTGAGGCCGAAGGACAAGGGCCGGGAATGGGACAGGGAGTTCCAGAAGGCCTCGGCGGTCTGGCCCGACAGGGTGCGGCCGGAAGCGTCGGTGATGGTGCCGGAAATCATCACCGGCCAGCGTCGGCCGACGCTGTCGAAGAACTGTTCGATGGCGAACAGGGCGGCCTTGGCGTTGAGGGTGTCGAACACCGTCTCCACCAGCAGGATGTCGGCGCCGCCGTCGGTGAGGCCGCGCACGGCCTCGGTGTAGCTTTCCACCAGTTCGTCGAAGGTGACGTTGCGGTAGCCCGGGTCGTTCACGTCCGGCGAGATCGAGGCGGTGCGCGAGGTGGGGCCCACCACCCCGGCGACGAAGCGCGGCTTGGCCGGATTGGTGGCGGTGTATTCGTCCGCCACCTGGCGCGCCAGGCGGGCGCCGGCCACGTTCAGCTCGTAGACGATGGCTTCCAGACCGTAGTCGGCCTGGGACAGGGACGTGGCGTTGAAGGTGTTGGTTTCCAGGATGTCGGCGCCGGCCGCCAGGTACTCGGCGTGGATGCCGCGGATCACCTCGGGCTTGGTCAAGAGCAGCAGGTCGTTGTTGCCCTTCAAGTCCTTGGGATGGTCGCGGAAGCGCTCGCCCCGGTAGTCGGCCTCGCCCAGGCTGTGGCGCTGGATCATGGTGCCCATGGCGCCGTCGAGCACCAGGATGCGCTGCTGCATCAGGGCGGTCAGCTCGGCGGTGCGGTCGGGCTGGAGGGCGGGGGCGAACAGGGAGGCGGCGTGGGGCGCGGACATGGAGGCTCCAAAAGCAAAAACCCGCTCAGCGTGGCGGCGAGCGGGTTGGCACGTCGCTTTAGCGGTATTTGTAACGCGCCCGCAAGCTGAGCTCAAATCGGCGCAAAGGCAGGAGGGTAGGGGGCCAGGCCGCCCCTGTCAAGGGCGGGCCGCCCCTTATCCTTTTTGAATCATGGCCTTGGACGTGCTTCTGACCCGGCCGTCGAGACCAAAGTTCACGTACAGGTGCCATTCCTCCCATTGCAGGTCGCCGGCGATGCGCCAGTCCCACACCTCTTCCTGCTTGAGGGGAAAGACGGTGGTGCTGCCCGGGCTGCCGAGGATGCGGCGCACCTCGTCATGGCTCATGCCGGGGCGGATGCGCGCATAGTTGGCCTCGGTCAGCGCCTGCTCGACCCGCCGCACCACGCCGTCGGCCCCCAGGGTGATCAGGTAGGTGGCAGTGCCCATGGGGCCCCGGGGGTATTCCCAGGTGACGCTGCCGTCGTCGTTGTCCCAGCGCCCCGGCGGCTCGCCCCAGTGCCGGATGACGTCGGCAGTGGTGGACTGGCCCGGCACGATGGCGTCGAGCCGGGCGGCGTCGCAGCCGACCAGGGCCAGGGCGCCGAGGAAGAAGGGCCGCCAGCGGGCGAGCCAGGAAAGAAAGGGGGAGCGCATGAATGGGGCAATCTCGTTAGACAGGCAGTGGCGGGCGGTGCGGGGGTGGATGCGCGGCCGCCTTGCCACATCGTAACGGCATTCTCCGGCCCGGGGGAGTCGGTCCATCAGCCGCCGCGGGCGGCCCGGAAGTGCCAGGCCACCATCGCCGCCCCCAGCAGGAACAGGGCGCACTGGCCCCAGACCAGGTGCAAGGGCGAATCCCAGAGCAGGGGAGCCAGGGCGATGGAGGCCAAGGAGTTGATCGCCGACTGGACGAAAGACTGGACCGAGGCGGCCAGGCCCCGCTGCTCTGGGTACAGGTCCAGAGCGAGCAGGGTCAGCACCGGCATCGACACCGACATGCCCACCGTGTACAGGCCGATGGGCAGCACGTTCTGGGGCACTCCCGAGGGCAGGGCCAGGCACACCGTCAGGTTGGCCAGGGCCGCCGCCCCCATCAGCGCCATCGCCAGGCGCAACAGCTGGCGCGGGCTGTGCCGCCCGGCCAGATGGCCGGACAGCCAGGAGCCCGCCATCAGCCCGCCCATGCCTGGGCCGAACAGCCAGTAGAACTGGGTTTCCCCCAGGCCCAGGTGCTGCATCAGGAATACCGGGGCCGACAGCACGTAGAGGAAGAAGCCCATGAAGAAGAAGCCGACGCCCAGGCAGGCGGCCATGAAGGCCGGCTGGGAGAAGGCGTGGCGGTAGGCCCGCGCCAGGTAGGCGGCGGAAAAGGGCTGGCGCCGGTGGACCGGCAGGGTCTCGGGCAAGCGCCGCCAGCACAGGACGAACAGCGCCAGGGCGAAGGCAGTGAGGAACAGGAACACGGCGCGCCAGCCGAACAGGGTGTCCAGCCAGCCGCCGATCACCGGGGCCACCGCCGGCGCCAGGGCGAACATGATGGCTACGTGGGCCATCAGCTTCTGGGCCTGGGCGCCTTCGAACAAATCCCGGATCAGGGCCCGGGAAATGACGATGCCGGCCCCCGCCGTCACCCCCTGAAGCAGCCGCCCCAGCCACAGCACCTCGATGCGCGGCGCCAGGGCGCACAGCAGGGAGGCCAGGGCGAACAGGGCGAAGCCGGCCAGCACCACCCGCTTGCGCCCGAAGGCGTCGGACAGGGCGCCGTGCCACAGGGTCATGATGGCGAACGGCGCCAGGTAGTAGGTAAGGGTCTGCTGTACCGCCAGCTCCCCGACCCCCAGGTCGGCGCCGATGGCGTGGAAGGAGGGCAGGTAGGTGTCGATGGAGAACGGCCCCAGGGCCGCCATGGCGGCGAGCAGCAAGGCCAGGCTGCGGGGGGGTGCGGTGTGCGGGACGGCGGGAGGGGGTGCGGCGAACGACATGGGGACTCCAGGGCGGCCACGCCAGGCGGGACCACGGGATGGGAACGGGGACGCGGTGGCGGCACCAGCAGGCTGGGCGGATTCTGCGGCGCGGCGTTGCGTCCCTTCGATTTTTCTCGGGCATTGCGCCGGGGCCTATCGGGAAACCCAATACTGGCGCGGACCTTGGCGGGCCCGGGTGTTGCGCCGACCGACGGCGGCGGCGGCGTCACGCAGGTGCAGCGGAGCAGTCCGGCAACGCACAGTCCGGCGGCAAGCCGTCCGGGATCAGGCGCTCGGCCGCAGGGCCAGGGCCTCGGCTACATGGGCCGGCTGGAGGCGCGCCGCGCCGGCCAGGTCGGCAATGGTACGCGCAACCCGCAGTACCCGGTGGTAGGCCCGGGGCGACAGGGCCAGCCGTTCCACCGCCTGAGCCAGCAGCACCGCCCCCGCCTCGTCCGGGGCGGCATGGCGGGCCAGGGCCTCGCCTTCCAGGCGGGCATTGACGCAGCCCTGGCGCGCCAATGCCCGGGCGTGGGCGGCGCCAACCCGGGCGGCCACCGTCGCGCTGGCTTCGCCGGGCCGGGCGGCAGCCAGTTCCGCCGCCCCCAGGGCCGGCACCTCGACTTGCAGGTCGAGACGGTCGAGCAGGGGGCCGGACAGCTTGCCCCGGTAGCGGGCCACCTGGTCCGGAGTGCAGCGGCAGGGGCGCTGCGGGTGGCCCCGGTAGCCGCAGGGGCAAGGGTTCATGGCCGCCACCAGGCGGAAACGGGCCGGGTAGTCGGCCCGCCGCCCCACCCGGGATACCTGGATGCGGCCGCTTTCCAGGGGCTCGCGCAGGGATTCGAGGACGCGCCGGTCGAACTCGGGCAGCTCATCGAGGAACAGCACGCCGGCGTGGGCCAGGGAGATTTCGCCGGGGCGCGCGTCGTTGCCGCCCCCCACCAGGGCCGGGGCCGATGCGGAATGGTGCGGCGAACGTTGCACGCGACGGCCGAAGACGGCCGGGTCGAACAGGCCGGCGGCGGACAGCAGGGCCGCCGATTCCAGGGCCTCGTCCTCATCCAGGGGCGGCAGGATGCCTTGCAGCCGGGCGGCAAGCATGGACTTGCCGGTGCCCGGCGGCCCCACCAGCAACAGGGCATGAGCGCCGGCGGCGGCGATTTCCAGGGCGCGGCGGGCGGCCGCCTGGCCTTTCACGTCGGCCAGGTCTGGATAAGCAGGCAGCGGCGCCGGGGCCACCGCCGGGGGCGCCAGGCTCGCCTGGCCGGTCAGGTGGGCGCACACCGCCGCCAGGGTGCCGGCGGCGAGCACGGCGCTGCCCGGGGCCAGCACGCCCTCGGCGGCGGAAGCGGCGGGCAGCACCAGGGCGCGCCCCGCGTCCCGGGCCGCCAGGGCCATGGACAGGCCGCCGCGCACCGGGCGCAGTTCGCCGGACAGGGACAACTCCCCCGCCAGTTCCACCTGGTCCAATCCCTTGGTGGGCAACTGGCCGGAGGCGGCCAGCAGGCCGACGGCGATGGGCAGGTCGAAGCGGCCCGAATCCTTGGGCAGGTCGGCCGGGGCCAGATTGACGGTGATGCGCCGGGCCGGGAAGTCGTAGCCGCTGGTGAGCAGGGCCGCCCGCACCCGCTCCCGGGATTCCCGCACCTCGGCCTCGGGCAGGCCGACCAGGGAGAAGGCCGGCAGCCCGTTGGCCACGTGCACCTCCACCGTCACCGGCGGGGCGGCCACGCCGGCCAGGGCGCGGCTGTGGACGAGGGCCAGGGTCATGGCACCGGGTCGCGGATGGCTTCGATCTGGATGGCGATCGCCACTTCGTCGCCGACGAAGGGCAGGTAGGCGGCCATGCCGAACTCGGAACGGCGCAGGCTGCCCCGGGCATTGGCGCCGCACACCGCCTGGCGGGTGAGGGGCTGGGTGCCGCAGGCGAAGTGGTCGATCACCAGGGACACGGGCCGGGTCACGCCGCACAGGGTCAGCTCCCCGTCCAGCCCTACCGGGCGGCCGTCGCGGAAATACATCTGACGGCTACGGAAGGTCAGGGTGGGGTAGCGCTCCACGGCGAAGAAGGAATCGCCGCGCAGGGCCTTTTCCAGGGCGTCCAGCCCGGTATCGACGCTGGCCGCCTCGATGGTCACGTCCACCTCGCCCCGCCCGGCCTCCCGGTCCAGGACCAAGGTGCCCCGGGTCCGGTCGAACCGCCCCCGTTGCAGGGAAAAGCCCAGGTGGCTGACTTCGAACTGGGGAAAGGTGTGGGCCGGGTCGATGGTGAAATGCTCCGGCGCCGCCGTGGCGGGGCCGATGGCCAGGGTCAGCGCGGCCAACAGCACCCCAGACAGGGCGCGCCCAGTAGCCCGCCGTTGCTCCCGGAGCGCGCCGGCCATGGCGGGGTCAGCCCTTGGCGCCGAGCTGCTTTTCCAGTTCGGCGACCCGGACTTCCAGGGCGTCGAGCTTTTCCCGGGTGCGGGCGAGCACCTGGCTCTGGATGTCGAATTCCTCGCGGCTGACCAGGTCGAGCTTGCTGAAGAAGCCGCTCATCAGGCTGCGCACGTTCTTTTCGATGTCGGCCGCGGGGGAGGCGGCGAACATGGCGCTCATGCGGTTGGAGAACTCTTCGAAAGCCTTCGGGTCTATCATGACAACATCCTTAAAAGAAGCATTGCGGCACTGTTTTTGAGTGTAGCACAGGGGGCCGTTTCCGCCCGCCGGCAAGCCTTGGCGGCCAATTTCGGGGCGGCGACGCCATGACGCGGTTTTTACGTGCCCGTCCTTTCTCTTGAGTCCATTTTTATTCCGCCCGGGGGATGCTCTGCCCGCCTTCCCGGCCCGCCCGGGAGGGCTGCCAACGTCGAACGGGCTGCCGGCCGGGGCCTTGCCGCGGCGGTGGAGAGCCTCTGTACCAGAGCCGGCAGAGCGTTATTCACCCCGCAACAGAGCTTCGCACCGTCATGGTGCGTATGCCATGATGTTCGCGCCGCAGCGGTGCGGATTCGTCTTCCAGCATACAAGCCAACGCAGCATCCGTTTGATTTTTAGGCACTTTCCAAACTGGCACAGAGCGTGCTCATACCGCGTTGTAGTTTTTTCACTTGCTGAGACAAAGGAGTCCAACATGCGCAAAACCCTTCTCACCGTTGCCGTCGCCTCCCTGGGCCTGGGCGCCCTGCCGGCCTTCGCCCAGTCCGCTGGCGATGCCGCAGCCCCCGCTGCCGACCCGGCCAGCCCCCATACCCTGACCGCCAACGTGGGCCTGTTCTCCAGCTACCGGTTCCGCGGCATCGACCAGACCAACGGTCATCCCGCGCTGCAAGGCGGCTTCGACTACTCCCACTCCAGCGGCTTCTACGTGGGCAACTGGAACTCCAACGTCACCTCCGGCGCCGGCTACCCCGGCGGCAACCTGGAGATGGACCTCTATGGCGGCTGGAAGCAGGCCTTCGGTGACTTCGGCGTGGATGTGGGCGCGATCCTCTACTACTACCCCGGTTCCGCCAAGGGTCCCCTGGTCGGCAAGACCGGCGGCGACACCGTCACCAACAAGGAACTGTATGTGGGCGGTTCGTGGAAGTTCCTCAGCCTGAAGTACTCCTACGCCATCGACGATTACTTCGCCACCAAGGGCATCGACTCGTCTGGCAACGCCACCGGCCGCAGCACCGCCGGCACTTCCTACCTGGACCTGTCGGCCAACTACGACCTGGGCAACGGCTGGGGCCTTAATGCCCACGTCGGCCAGCTGTTCTACCGGAACGTGAACAACGGCGACTACACCGACTGGAAGGTCGGCGTCACCAAGGACTTCAGCGGCTGGGTGGTGGGCCTCGCCTACGTGGATACCAACGCCAAGGGCAGCTGCAACAGCACCGGTGTGAATCCCTACTGCCTGGCCAAGACCGTCGATACCGACGGCAACGCCAGCACCAGCAAGCACGATGGCGGCAAGGCCACCGCCGTGCTGTCGGTTTCCCGCACGTTCTAACTTCACCGCAGAGGCACACCATGAAACTGGTTACCGCCATCATCAAGCCGTTCAAGCTTGACGAAGTCCGGGAAGCCCTCGCCGCCGTCGGCGTGCAGGGCATCACCGTGACCGAGGTCAAGGGTTTCGGCCGGCAAAAAGGGCACACCGAGCTGTACCGGGGCGCCGAATACGTGGTCGACTTCCTCCCCAAAGTGAAGATCGAAGCCGCCGTGCGCGACGAGATCCTCGACCAGGTGGTGGAAGCCATCGAGAAGTCGGCCTGCACCGGCAAGATCGGCGACGGGAAGATCTTCGTCTTCCCGCTCGAACAAGTCATCCGCATCCGCACCGGCGAAACCGGTGAGGACGCCCTCTAAAGGGAGTTCCACGATGAAACGGCTCTTTGCACGCCTCGGCCTCGCCCTGGCTCTGGTCGGAACGGTGGCGTTCGCCTCCCCGGCCTTTGCCGACGACAAGCCGGCCTCTCCCGCTCCGGCGGCCTCTGCACCCGCCGCGGCACCCGCTGCCGCGGCGGCTCCTGCTCCAACCACCGCCCCTGCCGCCGCTGCGGCGGCGGAAGCACCGGCGGCCGCTGCGCCGGCACCGGTGCCCAACAAGGGCGATACCACCTGGCTGCTGATGAGCACCGCGCTGGTGATGCTGATGTCCATCCCCGGCCTGGCGCTCTTCTACGGCGGCCTGGTGCGCTCGAAGAACATGCTCTCCGTGCTGATGCAGGTGTTCATGGTCTTCGCCCTGGTGACCCTGTTGTGGACGATCTACGGCTACTCTCTGGCCTTCACCGAGGGCAACGCCTTCTTCGGCAGCCTCGACAAGCTGTTCCTCAAGGGCGTGACGCCGGACAGCCTGGCGGCGACCTTCAGCAAGGGCGTGGTGGTGCCTGAAATGGCCTACATCGCCTTCCAGGGGGCCTTCGCCTGCATCACCTGCGGCCTGATCGTCGGCGCCTTCGCCGAGCGCATCAAGTTCTCCGCGGTGCTGCTGTTCATCACCATCTGGTTCACCCTGGCCTATCTGCCAATGGCCCACATGGTGTGGTACTGGGCCGGTCCGGACGGCTACCTGGATGCCGCCTCCGCCGACAAGCTCAACGCCACGGCCGGCTTCCTCTTCCAGAAGGGCGCACTGGACTTCGCCGGTGGCACCGTGGTGCACATCAACGCCGCCGTGGCCGGTCTGGTGGGCGCCATCCTGGTGGGCAAGCGCGTCGGCTACGGCCGCGAGTCCATGGCCCCGCACAGCCTGACCATGACTATGATCGGCGCCTCCCTGCTGTGGGTGGGCTGGTACGGCTTCAACGCCGGTTCCGCCCTGGAAGCCAACGGCTCCGCCGCCCTGGCCTTCCTCAACACCTGGGTGGCCACCGCCTGCGCAGCCCTCTCCTGGGTCTTCGCCGAGTGGATGATCAAGGGCAAGCCCTCCATGCTGGGCGCCGCCTCCGGTGCCGTGGCCGGCCTGGTGGCGATCACCCCGGCCGCCGGCTTCGTCGGCTTCATCGGCTCCATCGTCCTGGGCCTGCTGGCCGGCGTGGTCTGCCTGTGGGGCGTCAATGGCCTGAAGCGCCTGATCGGTGCCGACGACTCCCTGGACGTGTTCGGCGTCCATGGCGTGGGCGGCATCCTCGGCGCGGTCCTCACCGGCGTGTTCGCCGACCCTGCCCTGGGCGGTGCCGGCATCTACGACTACGTCGCCAACAAGGTCGCCGACTCCTACTCCATCGCCGACCAGGTGATCGTGCAGCTGACCGGCGTGGGCGTGACCCTGGTCTGGTCCGGCGTGGTCGCCCTGGTCGCCTACAAGCTGGTGGACATGTTCATCGGCCTGCGGGTCCCCGAGGAAGAAGAGCGGGAAGGCCTGGACATCACCTCCCACGGCGAGTCCGCCTACCACCTGTAAGCGCGGCTCCTCCCCGCGATGCCGCAACGGGCGCCTTCGGGCGCCCGTTGTCGTTTGTGCCCCCCAGCCCCCCGGGCCGCGCTCCACGATGCGACTGCTATGCTGGAACCATGCGCATCGTTCAACTCAGCGACCTGCACCTGCAGCCCCCGGGGCAACGGCTCTACGGCCGGGTGGACACCGCCGCCTGCCTGGAGGCGGCCCTGGCGCGCATCGCCGCCCTGGCGCCGGACCTGCTGGTCATCAGCGGCGACCTGTCCGACCGGGGCAGCGCGACGGAGTACGCCTGGCTGGACCGGGCCCTGGCGCCCCTGTCCTGCCCGGTGGCCCTGATGCCCGGCAACCACGACCGGCGCGAGACGTTGCGCGCCGCCTTTCCCAGCCAGGGCTGGACGGGGAAGGACGACGCCCCCTGCCACCGCCGCCTCGACGTGGCCACGGGCACCCTGCTGCTGCTCGACACCGTAGTGCCGGGCCAGGAGCATGGCCTGGTGGACGCCGCCGCCCTGGACTGGTTGGAGGCCGCCTGCCCGGCCCGGACCCGCACCTTGCTGGTCATGCACCATCCGCCCTTTTCCATCGGCGTGGCCGGCATGGACGCCATCGCCTGCCGGGGCGCCGAGGCCCTGGACGCCTGGCTGGCGCGCCACCCCAACGTGGAAGCGGTGCTGTGCGGCCATGTGCACCGCTTCGTCGCCACCACCTTCGCCGGCCGGCTGGCCCTGACCACGCCGTCGCCGGCCCACCAGATCGCCCTGGACCTGGACGGAGCCCCCGGGGAGTTGGCGTTCACCCTGGAGCCCGGCGCCTTCCTCCTGCACCTGTGGGCCCCGGGACGCCCCCTGACCACCCACTGCGTACCCTGCGCCCCCGCGCCGGCCTACCGCTACGCCGCCCTGGGCGGCTGACCGGCCGGCACGGCCGGTAGTTGCGCACGCTGCGCCGCAAACGAACAAGGGGCGCCGAGGCGCCCCTTGTGCAGTGCCGTGCCGAAGCGACGATCAGCGGAAGACGATGGTCTTGTTGCCGTGGGTCAGCACCCGGTCTTCCAGGTGGTAGCGCAGGCCCCGGGCCAGCACGGTCTTCTCGATGTCCTTGCCGTAGCGCACCAGGTCGTCCGGGGTGTCCGAGTGGTCTACCCGGATCACGTCCTGCTCGATGATCGGGCCCTGGTCCAGGTCGGCGGTGACGTAGTGGCAGGTAGCGCCGATCAGCTTCACCCCCTTGGTGTAGGCCTGGTGGTAAGGCTTGGCGCCGACGAAGCTGGGCAGGAAGCTGTGGTGGATGTTGATGATGCGCCCCGGGTAGGCGGCGCACAGTTCCGGCGAGAGAATCTGCATGTAGCGCGCCAGCACCATGGTGTCGCCCTTCACCTCCTCGAAGATGCGCTGGATTTCCTTGAAGGCGGCGACCTTGTTGTCCGCCGTCACCGGGATGTGGTGGAAGGGGATGCCGTGCCACTCGACGAAGCCCTTGAAGGTGTCGTGGTTGGAGATGATGCAGGGAATCTCCACGTCCAGCTCCTTGGCCTGCCAGCGCGCCAGCAGGTCGTACAGGCAGTGCTCCTGCTTGGACACCAGCAGCACCACCCGCTTCTTCACCGCGCTGTCGGTGATGCGCCAGTCCATGTTCAGCTCGGCGGCCAGGGGGGCGAAGCGCTCGCGCAGTTCGGCAAGCATGAAGGGCAGGGAATCGGCCTTCACTTCCAGGCGCATGAAGTAGCGCCCCGGGGCGGCCTCGGAATCGGGCTCGGCGTGCAGCGCCGTCTCCAGGATCCAGCCTTTGTGCTGGGCAAAGAACCCTGACACGGTGGCGACGATGCCGACCCGGTCGGGACAGGAGGCAGTCAGCGTATAGAAGCGTTCGCGGTGCATGGCGGTACGGTCGGGAATGCGGCGGGTGGCAGAGGCGGCGCGGCGCAATGGCCGCGACCGCCCCGGAGGGCGCGCCTCAGATGCGGGCGCTGGCCTTGAGGATTTCGTCCTGCAGCTGGGCGTAGTCGAGCACCACCGGATACTGGGGGAACTCGCGGATGACGTTGTCCGGCGGGCAGAAGAGGATGCCGGCGTGGGCTTCGCCGAGCATGGTGGTGTCGTTGTAGGAGTCGCCGGAGGCGATCACCTTGAAGTTCAGCTCCTTGAAGCGCTTCACCGCCTCCTGCTTCTGGTTGGGCATGCGCAGGTGGTAGTTCACCAGGAAGCCCTGGGCGTCGGCTTCGAGCTTGTGGCAGAACAGGGTGGGGAAGCCGAGCTGCTCCATCAGGGGCATGGCGAATTCGTAGAAGGTGTCGGACAGGATCACCACCTGGAAGCGCGGACGCAGCCACTCGATGAATTCCTTGGCGCCGGGCAGGGGGCCCATTTCGGCGATGACCTTCTGGATGTCCGGCAGGCCCAGGCCGTGCTGCTTGAGGATGCCCAGGCGGTACTGCATCAGCACGTCGTAGTTGGGCTCGTCCCGGGTGGTGCGCTTGAGTTCGGGGATGCCGGTACGCTCGGCGAATTCGACCCAGATTTCGGGGACCAGGACACCTTCCAGGTCAAGACAGACGATTTGCACGGAACACTCCCTGTTTTAGCTGCGCCCGGGGGCGAAAAAACGGGGATTCTAGCATCGCCACCCCGGTTCCTCGCCCCTGCCCCCGACCAGGCCGGGGGCGTTCCGCTCACTTGGACAGGACCCGGTCCAAGGAGGCGGCAAACTTTTCGGCGCTCTGGAAGCCCACCACCTTGTGGCCGCGCACTTCCTCACCGGCGGCGTCGAAGAACAGGATGCCCGGCGGGCCGAACAGGTTGAAGCGGGCGAGCAGGGCCTTGCTCGTAGCATTAGTGTCAGTAACGTCGGCCTGGAGCAGGAGGAAGCGGTCGAGCCGCGCGCGCACCTTGGGATCGGTGAAGGTAAAGCGCTCCATTTCCTTGCAGCTGGAACACCAGTCAGCGTAGAAGTCGAGCATCACCGGCCGGTCGGTGGTGCGCAGCCGGGCATCCAGCTCGGCCAGGCTGGCCACCCGCTCGAAGCGGGCTGCACCGCCAGTGGTCTGAGCGGCGAAGGGCTTGAGCGGCTGGAGCGGGTCGCGCCCGCCGGCCAAGGCGCCCACCAGCACCGCCGCGCCGTAGACCAGCAGCACCACCCCCAGGCCCTTCCAGAAGCGCTGCCAGGGGCGGGCACCGGCGGGCAGGGGGTCGAGGGCGTGCAGGTAGACGGCCGGCACCAGGGCGAGCAGACCCCAGCCGATCATCACCAGGGCTTCGGGCAGCACCGGCCCCACCAGCCACAGGGCGGTGGCCAGCAGCAGCACGCCGAAGGTCTGGTTGACCCGGGCCATCCACGGGCCGGCCTTGATCAACAGAGTGCCGGCGGAGGCCCCCAGAGCGATCAGGGGCGCGCCCATGCCTAGAGCCAGGGTGAACAGGGCGGCGCCGCCGAGCAGGGCGTCCCGGGTCTGGCCGATGTAGAGCAGGATGCCGGCTAGGGGCGCGGCGACGCAGGGGCCGACGATCAGGGCCGACAGCACCCCCATGGCCGCCACGCCGGGCAGGGAGCCGCCCTTGATGTGGGCGGCTTCCTCCGACACCTTGCTTTGCAGGAAGGCCGGCATCTGCAGTTCGTAGAAGCCGAACATGGCCAGGGACAGGGCGATGAACACCAGGGCGAAGAAGCCGAGCACCCAGGGGTTCTGCATCAGGGTCGAGAGCAGGGTGCCGGTGAGGCCGGCGGCCACCCCGGCCAGGGCGTAGGTCACCGCCATGCCCAGCACGTAGGCCACGGCCAGGGCGGTGGCCCGGCCCCGGGCCGGCTTGACCTTGCCCGAGCCGACGATGATGCCGGAGAGGATTGGCACCATGGGCAACATGCAGGGGGTCAGCGACAACCCCAGGCCGGCGACGAAGGCAGCCGCAAGATTGGCCCAGAAGCCGGCGTGGCGCAGCATGCGGGCGATGGCGCCGCTCTCGTCGCCGTCTGCCGCGTCGGCGGCGGCCGTGTTTTTTTCCGGTGCCGCCGGGGTATCGGCCGAAGGTCCAGCATTGGCGCCACTCTCCGGGGTGCTCATGCCGGACGCCGCGCCAGACGCGGCATTCGCGCCCGCCCCCTTGGTGAAGGCCGCCAGTCCTGGGCCTCCGGCCTGGGCCACCGCCACGTCCATTTCCTGGGGCGGATAGCAGATGCCGCCCTCGGCGCAGCCCTGGGAGGTAACGGTGATCGTGGCCGGCAGCGTCCCCTGCACCGGCAGGCGGATCGTCACCTGGTCGTGGAACACCTCCACGTCGCCGAACAGGTCGTCCTTCTTCATCTGCCCCTTGGGGAAGGCCGGCGTGCCGAAGGTGGCGCCCGGGGCCGCGAAGCGGAACTTGTCCCGGTACAGGTAGTAGCCCTTGGCGATGGTGAAGCGCACCTCGACGCTGGCCGCATCCACCTTGCTGGCGCTGGGCTGGAAGGCGACCTGGGGATCGAGGAATTCCTGGGCGGCGGCGGGGGCCGCCAGGGCGAGGGCCAGGAGGAACAAGGCAGTGAGGCGGGCGAGCATGGGCATCAGCAGGAAAAAGTAGAGCCGGAGGAACCGGGCGCGGGGGCGACTTCCGCCGCCAACCAGGCCAGGTAATCGGGCAGGCCCCGGACCATCGGCACGGCGACGATCTCGGGCACGTCGTAGGGGTGGGCGGCGCGCAGGGCCGACTCCAGGGCCGGGTAGGCGGCGGCGGTGGTCTTGATCAGCAGCGGCACTTCCTCGGCCCGCTCCACCGCGCCCTGCCAGCGATACACCGAGCGGCACGGGGCGAGCACATTGACGCAGGCGGCCAGGCGCGCCTCCACCACCGCGGCGGCCAGGGCGTCGGCGGTGGCGGCGTCGGGGCAGTTGCACAGGACCAGCAGGCAGTCGCCAGCGGCAGGGGCAGTAGTCATGGCGTCCATTGTACGGCCCGCCTTACTTGAGCAACCTGCGTCGGGTCAAAACCGTGGCGACCCAGAAGGCTACGCCGGTGATCGCCAGCAGCGCCGCCAGGTGGGCGAAGGCCGCCGCCGGCCACTGCCCTGCGAGCAGGGGGCGGATCAGCTTGACCGCGTGGGACAGGGGCAGCACCTCGCCCACCGCCGCCACCGCCGGGGGCAGTTCGGCGGCGGGGAAGAACACCCCGGAAATCAGGGTCATCGGCGTGACGAACAGGGTGAAGTAGTACATGAAGAAGTCGTAGCCCTTGGCCAGGGCGTTCCAGATCAGCCCCAGGGCGGCGAAGGCCAGGCCGGTGAGAAAGATCACCGGCACCGCCAGCAGGGCCAGGGGCGAGGTGATCAGGCCGAGCACGGTGGCCACCACCAGGATCGCCACGCCCGAGAGCAGGCTCTTGCACGCCGCCCAGACCAGTTCGGCGGTGAGCACGTCGTCCAGGGCCAGGGGGGTGTTGAGGATCGCCTCCCAGGTCTTCTGCACGTGCATGCGCGAAAAGGCCGAGTAGAGGGCCTCGAAGGTGGCGGCGTTCATGGTCGAGGCACACACCGTGCCGGCGGCCAGGAACATCACGTAGGGCTGGCCCTCGATCTGCGGCAGCAGGCGCCCCAGGCCGTAGCCCAGGCCGAGCATGTAGATGAGCGGGTCGGCCAGGTTGCCGAGCACCGAGGTGAAAGCCAACTTCTTCCATACCAGGAAGTTGCGCCGCCACACCGGCAGGAAGCGCAGCGAAAAGCGCGGCGGCCCCAGGTCGAGGCCGGACTGGCGCGCCGGGCGCCCCAGGCGGGATTGGGCCGCATTGGCGGCATTCGATTCGAACGGCATACTGACAACCTCGTTTGTGCGCGCCAGCCCGGTGTCCGACCCGGGCCGCGGCGCCTGTTCCGGCCTGCTGTTCCGGCCTGCATTTTCATCTTCCGCGAGCCACCCGCCATGCCCGACCGCTCCTGGCTGATCGACCACGTCGCCCTGCTGCGCACCAGCTACCGCCGCCTCACCGGCGACGATCTGGTGCCGCCCCATCTGTCGCCGACGCAAGCCTTGGCAGCGGTATTGACCGCCCCCTACGCCCTGCTTTCCCACGACAACCGGGACGATCCCCTGTTCAACTTCGCCAACCCGGCGGCCCAGGCCCTGTTCGCCATGGACTGGCCGACCTTCGTCGCCCTGCCGTCTCGCTTTTCCGCCGAGGCGCCGAACCGGGAGGAACGGACCCGGCTGCTGCAGCGGGTCGCCGACCACGGCTACATCGCCGACTACCAAGGCATCCGCATCGCCAGCACCGGCCAGCGCTTCCGCATCAGCGGCGCCACGGTGTGGAACCTGGTGGACGAGTCTGGCGCCTACCGGGGCCAGGCCGCCCGCCTGCCGCACTGGGAGCCGTTGCCGGACTGAAGCGGCCGGACCGGCCTCAGTCGCGCAGGTCCCGGCCGGTGAGCTTGAGGAACACGTCCTCCAGGTTGGCCGCCCGGTGCAGGTAGCGCAACTGGGGGGCCCGTTCCAGCTCGGCCAGCAGCGGACGCGGGTCCTGACAGTAGAAGAAGGCGGTCTCGCCGGCGATCTCCAGGCGGCTGGCCAGGTCGCGCCGGGCCTCGGCCCAGGCGGTCAGGCCGTGGTCGGCCTCGGCGAACACTTCCACCACCTGGGACTCGATGTGGCCGGCGATCAGTCCCCGGGGCGTGTCCTCGGCCACCAGGGCGCCGTGGTCCATGATGGCCAGGCGGTCGCACAGGCGCTCCGCCTCGTCCATGAAGTGGGTGGTCAGCAGCAGGGTCTTGCCGGCGGCCTTCAGCTGCTTGAGCCGTTCCCAGATCAGGTGGCGGGCCTGGGGATCGAGGCCGGTGGTGGGTTCGTCGAGGAACACCACGTCCGGGTCGTTGACCAGGGCCCGGGCCAAGGTCAGGCGCCGCTTCATGCCGCCGGAAAGGGCCTGGATGCGGGCGTTCTCCTTGCCGCCCAGGCCGGCGAAGTCGAGCAGCCGGGGAATCTCGGCGCGCACCGCCTTGTCGGCCAGGCCGAAATAGCGACCGTACACCAGCAGGTTCTCGGCCACGGTGAAGTCCGGGTCCAGGTTGTCGAACTGGGGCACCACGCCGACCCGGATGCGCGCCTGGCGCGCCGCCTCGGGCACCGGCAGGCCGGCCAGGCGCACCTCGCCGCCGTCCGGGGCGGTAAGCCCCAGGCAGCAGCGCAGGGTGGTGGTCTTGCCGGCGCCGTTGGGGCCGAGCAGGCCGAAGCAGGTGCCCTTGGGCACGGCAAAGGACAGGTCGCGCACCACCACCTGGTCGCCGAAGCGCTTGACCAGGCCGGTGACGGACAAGGGCGGGGCGTCGTGCAGGCCGACGGCCGGAACATCCACGGGAATCACGGCTTCAGTCCCTCCAGGCCCGCACGATGATGTCCTTGAGGATGTGCAGGCGGCGGTGGAAGAAATGGTCGGCGCCGGGCACCACGATCACCGGCAGCTCCAGGGGCTCGGCCCAGGCCAGCACGTTGGCCAGGGGCACGGTCTCGTCGGCGGAACCGTGGATGACGATGGTGTCGGGCGCCACCGCGTCGGTGACGTAGTGGCGGGCGCCTTCCACGTGGCCGGAAGCGGTGCCCACCAGCACCATGCGCAGCACCGGGGTGCCGGCCTCCTTGAGGCGGGAGGCCACCCGGGCCTGGACGTAGGCGCCGAAGGAAAAGCCCCCCAGCACCACCGGCAGCGCCCCTGCCGGATCGTACTGGCGGCGCGCCCAGTCGAGCACCGCCAGCATGTCGTCGCTCTCGCCCTGGCCGTTGTCGTGGCTGCCGGCGCTCTTGCCGACGCCGCGAAAGTTGGGGCGCAGGGCGATGTAGCCGAGCTGGACGAAGGTGCGCGCCAGGGTCTGGGCCACCTTGTTGGTGTTGGCGCCGCCGAACAGGGGATGGGGATGGCCCACCAGGGCGATGCCCCGGGCCTCGCCGCGGGGCAGGTCGACCAGGGTGTCGATGTCCCCGATCGGGCCGGGGATCAGCACGGCGCTGGCAGCGGTCGGGCTCATACCTTGAGGCGCTCCACGACGCGGCCGTGGATCAGGTGCTCCTCGATGATCTCGTCGATGTCGGACTTGTCCACGTAGGTGTACCAGACGGCTTCCGGATAGACCACCATCACCGGGCCCGCGTCGCAGCGGTCGAGGCAGCCGGCCTTGTTGATGCGCACCTTGCCCGGCCCCTTCAGCTTGAGTTCGGCGACCCGCTCCTTGGCGTAGGTCTGCAGGTCGGAGGCGCCGTGGTTGTTGCAGCAGGTTTCACCGGGGCCGCGCTGATTGCAGCAGAAAAAGACGTGGTGCTTGAAGTAGCTCACCGAAAGACTCCTGGAACGATGGGGCCCGGCCTTCTCGGGACGCCGGACCCGACGATTATACGGGCCGCGCGCGGTCAGGGAGGCGGCAGGGGAAGTAGGAACGGCCGGCGGCTAGAGCTTGCGCCCGGTCAGCATCAGGAAGGGCAGGGCGACGAAGGGCCACAGCCCGCCGGCCAGCCGGGTCAGGCCGTTGAAGTTGAGGAAGTGGCCCTGGCGCCAGACGTTGAGCGCCGCCGGGGAATAGGGGTTCTCCGGCGCGATGTTGACCAGGGCCACCGCCATCGTGAGCAGGAAGGCGGCCAGGATCGCCCGGGGCACCGGCGGCAGCCAGACCAGCACGAACAGGGCGACGGCGCCCCACTTGAGCCCCGCCAGCGCCCCCGGGGTGGCCCAGGCCAGGGCCTCGGCGGGGGAGAGGATCAGGGCCGTGGCCAGGGTGCGGGTGAGCAGGCCGAAGACGAGCAGCAGCAATACCGCCAGGGGGCCGCCCCACCAGGGCAGGCGCGGTCCGCCGAACAGGGTGCGGGCGAACAGCCCCACCGCCGCCACGTTGAGCCCGGTGATCACCGATTCGAGCACCCGGAACAGGGGCACGTCGAAGGGCAGGGCCGGAGGCAGGGGCAGGAAGGCGCGCAGGTCGCCGGTGGCGAACAGGGTGAATTCCGGCGACAGCTGGGTGACGCACCACACCATCAACAGGGTCAGCCCCACCTCGGCGTAAGGCACCGGGGCCAGTAGCCGGTTGCGGAAGCGGGCCAGGGCGATCAGCCAGCGGGCGCCGCCGAACAGGCCGATCAGGGCGCCGATCGCGGCCCCCAGGGTGTTGGTGCCCCAGTCCACGTTGGACGGCACCCGGGTGGGCAACCAGTTCTGCAACACTTCCATGGAAAGCGACAGGCCGCAGCCGAGCAGGGCGGCCATCAGGGCGGGCAGCACCCGGGTGGGCAGCCGGTCCAGGGCCAGGGTGAGCAGCAGGCCGAGGGGAATGTAGGCCGCCACGTTGACCGCCAGGTCGAACACGGTCCAGTAGCGCGGCCAGGCGGCACCGAGAAAGGCCAGGGGCGGCACGCCCCGGTCGGTCCAGCCGGAGAAGGGATGCAGGCTGGCGTAGACCACCAGGGCCAGGTAGGCCAGGGCGAGGGGCACCGCCAGCTTGTGCCCGTCCCGGGGCGAGGGGGCCGGCGCGGCGGGGGACGTTGCGGCGGGAGCGGCGCTCATGGCCTGGCGGGCGCCGCCGGCCGCGGCGCCACGGGGTCAATAGACATGGCTACGCGCCGCCTCCGGGGAGAAGCGGCCGACGCGCTGGGGCAGCAGGGAACCGGCCACCATGCCGGCCAGGGCGGCCAGCAGCCCGGCGAACTGCACCGGCAGGAAGCCGTCCAGGTAGCCCTCGGGGGCCAGCATCTCGCCAGCCAGCCACACGCCGACGCCGCCGACGATCGAGCACAGGGCGCCCTGGGTGGTGGCCCGGGGCCAGTACACCCCGGCGGCCAGGGGGATGAAGGCGGCCACCAGGGTCACCTTGTAGGCGTTCTCAACCATTTCGAAGATCGAGTTGTCGGAGGCCAGGGCGAAGGTCAGCACCGCCATGCCGAAGACGAATACCACGATGCGCATGGCGCGCAGCAGCTGGCCGTCGGTGATGTCGGGCAGGAAGGGGCGCAGGATGTTCTCGGTGAAGGTCACCGAGGGGGCCAGCAGGGTGGCCGAGGAACAGCTCATGATCGCCGCCAGCAGGGCGCCGAAGAACAGCACCTGGGCGATGAACGGGGTGTGCTGGATGATCAGCTGGGGCAGGATGAACTGGGCATCGGCCTCCAGGTAGCGGGCCACCAGTTGGGGGTCGATCAGGGTCGCCGAATAGACCAGGAACATGGGCACGAAGGCGAACACGAAGTAGATGCTGCCACCGAGCACCGAGCCCACGGCGCCGACGTTCTCGCTCTTGGCCGAGGAGACGCGCTGGAACACGTCCTGCTGGGGGATCGAGCCGAAGCCCATGGTCACCAGGGCGGCGATGAAGGCCACCATGTCGCGGGCCTCGAAGCGGGGCAGGAAATTGAGCTTGCCGGCGGCCTCGGCGTGGGCCACCACGGTGCCCACGCCGCCAGCCAGGCCGGCGACGATCCAGGCGATGAAGAGCAGGCCGCCGATGACCACGGTCATCTGGAAGGCGTCGGTCATGGCCACCGCCCACATGCCGCCCATCAGGGTGTAGACCAGCACGATGGCGATGCCGATGAACATGCCCTGCTCGGGCGTCACCGCCCCCTGGGTGACCACCGAGAAGACCAGGCCCATGGCCTTGATCTGGGCGGACACCCAGCCCAGGTAGGAGATGACGATGGCGATGGCGGTGAGCAGCTCCACGGTGCGGTTGTAACGGCCGCGGAAGAAGTCGCCGATGGTCAGCAGCTTGAGGCGGTAGAGGGGCCGGGCGAAGAACAGGCCCACCAGGATCAGGCACATCGACGAGCCGAAGGGGTCGGCCACCACGCCGCGCAGGCCGTCCTTGACGAAGGCGGCGGGGATGCCGAGCACGGTTTCCGAGCCGAACCAGGTGGCGAACACGGTGGCCACGATCACCGGCAGGGGCAGGTGGCGCCCGGCCACGACGAAGTCCGCGGCGTTCTTCACCTTGGAGGCGGCGTAGAGGCCGATGGAAATGGTGACGAGCAGGTAGAGTCCGACGAACCAGACGAGCATGATTCCAGGGCCTAGGCGAAGGGCAGCGGCAGGTGGGGGACCCGACGGGCCGGCCGGGCAGCCGGGCGCCGCGCGGCCAAAGGAGCAGCTGGACGATGCCAAACCGGGCCGGCGGAGGGGGTGTCGAGCGGGGAAAGAGCGGATTATAGCCATACCCCGAAAACCCGGGGCAATCCCGCGCCCTGCCTGGGGCGGCGACGTCTTTCCGCCCATGGCGCAGTCAGGGGAAAACGTGCGGAAACACCGGCCGCCCGGGCCTTCTCGACGGCGCGCCCCGATATGGGGCACTCTTCCGACCGGCCCCGGCCAGGCCCGCCGCCCCGCCGCTCAGGGAGAAGGAGTGCGCCGCGCGCGGCAGCACTCGGCCACCGGAGCGACGCTGCCGTCCTCGGCCTGGGTCTCCAGGGTGACCGGGAAGCCCCACAGGGTGGCCACGTGGGACAGCACCGCCTCCGCCGTCTCCACGGCCACGGGCCGGCGCCGGTACTGGAAGTGGCGCAGGGTCAGGGAGCGGTCGCCGCGCAGGTTCACGTTCCACACCTGGATGTTGGGTTCCCGGGAATGGACGTTGTACTGGTCGGCCAGGGTCTGGCGCAGCTGGCGGTAACCCTGCTCGTCGTGGATCGGCCCCACCGCCAAGTGCTCCCGCTGGTCGTCGTCCACCAGGGTGAACAGGCGGAACTCGCGCATCAGCCGGGGCGAGAGGAACTGGGCGATGAAGCTTTCGTCCTTGTAGTTGCGCATGGCGAAGTCGAAGGTGGCGCGCCAGTCGGACCCGGCGATCTCGGGAAACCACTCCCGGTCCTCGTCGTCCGGCTCCTCGCAGATGCGGCGCAGGTCGCGCCACAGGGCGAAGCCCAGGGCGTAGGGGTTGATGCCGGAAAACCAGGGGTGGTTGTAGGGCGGCTGCAGCACCACGTTGCTGTGGTGCTGGAGGAATTCGAGCATGAAGCCGTCGGACAGGCGCCCCTCGTCGTACAGGGTGTTGAGCAGGGTGTAGTGCCAGAAGCAGGCCCAACCCTCGTTCATCACCTGGGTCTGGCGCTGCGGGTAGAAGTACTGGGCCACCTTGCGCACGATGCGCACGATCTCGCGCTGCCAGGGTTCCAGCAGGGGGGCGTGCTTCTCGATGAAGTAGAGCAGGTTCTCTTCCGGCTCTTCGGGAAAGCGCCGCGCCGCCTCCACCGTCCGGTCACCGCCCTTGGCCGGCAGGGTGCGCCACAGGTCGTTGACCTGCTGTTGCAGGTACTCGGCCCGCTCGCGGATGCGCACCCGCTCCTGGTCGGTGGACAGCTTGGGCGGCCGCCGGTAGCGGTCCACCCCCACGTTCATCAGGGCGTGGCAGGCATCGAGCAGTTGCTCCACCTCGTCGGCGCCGTAGCGCTCCTCGCACTCGGCGATGTAGTGCCGGGCGAACACCAGGTAGTCGATGATGGCGTCCGGGCTGGTCCACTGGCGGAACAGGTAGTTGCCCTTGAAGAAGCTGTTGTGGCCGTAGGCGGCGTGAGCGATCACCAGGGCCTGCATGGTCAGGGTGTTCTCTTCCATGAGGTAGGCGATGCAGGGGTCGGAGTTGATCACGATCTCGTAGGCCAGCCCCATCTGGCCCCGCTTGTAGCGCCGCTCGGTGGCCAGGAACTGCTTGCCGAAGGACCAGTGGTGGTAGAACACGGGCATGCCGATGGAGGCGTAGGCGTCCATCATCTGCTCGGCGGTGATCACCTCGATCTGGTGCGGATAGCAGTCCAGGGCGTAGCGGGCGGCCACCTTGCCGATCTCCTCGTCGTAGAGGGTGAGCAGTTCCTCGGTCCATTCCGAGCCGTCGGGCAGGAACTGGCCACTGCCGGGAGCCGCCAGGGGCGGGGTTTCGGGGGGCGGGGAGAGGAGGGGGATGTCCATGGCGACTTCCTCGGGGATGCGTGGGCGCCGCGACGTCGGTGCCGGCTAGGCCAGCTTCTTCCTGAACAGTTCGCGGAATACCGGGTAGATGTCCTCCAGCCCCTCGATGCGCTGCATGGCGAAGCGGCCGGGGAAGCGGGGTTCCAGGCCCTGGTATTCCTTCCACAGGTTCTGGGGTTCCCCGGGGGTGATCTCGATGTAGGCGAAATACTGCACCCCGGGCAGGATGCGTTCGGCCAGCAGCTCGGCGCAGCGCGGCGAATCGTTTTCCCAGTTGTCGCCGTCGGAGGCCTGGGCGGCGTAGATGTTCCACAGGGACGAGGAGTAGCGCTCGGCCATGATCTTCTGCATCAGGTCCAGGGCGCTGGACACCACGGTGCCGCCGGACTCCCGGGAGTGGAAGAAGTCATCCTCGTTCACCTCGGTGGCGGTGGTGTGGTGGCGGATGAAGACCAGCTCGATCTTCTCGTAGCTGCGCTGCAAGAACAGGTAGAGCAGCATGAAGAAGCGCTTGGCGGTCTGCTTCTTCTGCTCGTCCATGGAGCCGGACACATCCATCAGGCAGAACATCACCGCCTGGGTGGAGGGCTGGGGAATGCGGATGCGGTTGTTGTAGCGCAGGTCGAAATCGTCGATGAAGGGTATCGCCTCGATGCGCAGCTTGAGCCGGGCGATCTCCTTGCGCAGGGCCACCACCTCCGGGTCGATCTCGGTGCGGTGGTCGCGCAGCAATTCGTCGAGGCGCGCCTGCAACTCGCGGATCTTGGCCCGGTAGGGCGCACTGGCGGCGATGCGCCGGCCGGTGGCGTCGCGCATGGTGCGCACGATGTTGATGTTGGTGGGCACCCCGCTGTGGGTGAAGCCGGCGCGCACCCGCTTGAATTCTTCCAGCTTGGCGAGTTGGCGCTTGACCAGGTTGGGCAGGGCCAGGTCGTCGAAGAAGATGTCGAGGAACTCGTCCCGGGACAGGGTGAACACGAAGTCGTCCAGATGCTCGCCTTCGTTGCTGGCACCGCCGCCCCGGCCCTTGCCCGAACCGCCCCCGGCCGGGCGCTCGATCTCGTCGCCGGAGTGGAAGCGGTCGTTGCCCGGCTGCACTCCTTCCCACACGCCGCCTTGGCCGTGCTGGAACTGGGGCTCGGAAATATCCTTGCCGGGGATGGCGATGTTCTCGCCGGAGTCGATGTCGGTAATGCCGCGGCGGGTGATGGCGTCGGCCACCGCCTTGCGGATCTGCCCCTTGAAACGGCGAATGAAGCGCTGGCGATTGACCGCGCTCTTGTGCTTGCTGTCGAACCGCCGATCGATGATGCGGACGGTCATGGTGCCTCCTTGGGCTGTTCTATGTCGCGGGTGCCGCGTCCGGCCGCCCGGGGCGGGTGCGGGCGCGCGAACGCGCCGCTGCCCCGGGGGCGGGCCGCCACAGGGCCGGGCTCACGACGACTTGCGCACCCGCAGGTACCACTCGGTGAGCAGCCGGACCTGGCGCTCGGTGTAGCCCTTTTCCATCATGCGATTGACGAAGTCCTGGTGCTTCTTGTGCTCCTCGGTGCTGCCCTTGGTGTTGAAGGAGATCACCGGCAGCAGCTCCTCGGTGTTGGAGAACATCTTCTTCTCGATCACCGCGCGCAGCTTCTCGTAGGAGGTCCAGGCCGGATTGCGCCCGTCGTGCTTGGCGCGGGCGCGCAGCACGAAGTTCACCACCTCGTTGCGGAAGTCCTTGGGATTGCTGATGCCCGCCGGCTTCTCGATCTTCTCCAGTTCCTCGTTGAGGGCCCCCCGGTCGAGGATCTCGCCGGTGTTGGGGTCGCGGAATTCCTGGTCCTGGATCCAGAAGTCGGCATAGGTGACGTAGCGGTCGAAGATGTTCTGGCCGTACTCGGAATAGCTCTCCAGGTAGGCGGTCTGGATCTCCTTGCCGATGAACTCGGCGTAGCGCGGCGCCAGGTACTCCTTGAGGTAGCGCAGGTACTTCTCTTCCACCTCGGGGGGGAACTGCTCCTGGGCGATCTGCTGCTCCAGCACATACATCAGGTGCACCGGGTTGGCGGCGATCTCCTTGTGCTCGAAGTTGAACACCTTGGACAGGATCTTGAAGGCGAAGCGGGTGGAAAGCCCGGTCATGCCCTCGTCCACCCCGGCGTAGTCCCGGTACTCCTGAAAGCTCTTGGCCTTGGGGTCGGTGTCCTTCAGATTCTCGCCGTCATAGACCCGCATCTTGCTGTAGATGCTGGAATTCTCCGGGTCCTTGAGCCGCGACAGCACCGAGAACTGGGCCATCATGCGCAAGGTGTCCGGGGCGCAGGGCGCCTTGGCCAGGGACGAGTTGGCGATCAGCTTGTCGTAGATCTTCACCTCCTCGCCGACCCGCAGGCAGTAGGGCACCTTGACGATGTAGATGCGGTCGAGGAAGGCCTCGTTGTTGCGGTTGTTCTTGAAGGCGGTCCATTCCGCCTCGTTGGAGTGGGCCAGGATCTGGCCGTCGAAGGGGATCGCACCGAAGCCCTCGGTACCCTTGTAGTTGCCTTCCTGGGTGGCGGTCAGCAGGGGGTGCAGCACCTTGATCGGCGCCTTGAACATCTCGACGAATTCGAGGATGCCCCGGTTGGCCAGGCACAGGCCGCCGGAGTAGCTGTAGGCGTCCGGATCGTCCTGGGAGTAGTTCTCCAGCTTGCGGATGTCGATCTTGCCCACCAGGGACGAGATGTCCTGGTTGTTCTCATCCCCCGGCTCGGTCTTGGCGATGGCGATCTGGGACAGCACCGAGGGGCGCAGCTTGACCACCCGGAACTTGGTGATGTCGCCGCCGAACTCGTGCAGGCGCTTCACCGCCCAGGGGCTCATGATGCTGTTGAGGTAGCGGCGCGGGATGCCGTAGTCCTCTTCCAGGATCGGCCCGTCCTCTTCCAGGTTGAACAGGGCCAGGGGCGTCTCGTGCACCGGGCTGCCCTTGACCGAGTAGAACGGCACCTTCTCCACCAGTTGCTTCAGGCGCTCGGCCAGGCTCGATTTGCCGCCGCCCACCGGGCCCAGCAGGTAGAGGATCTGCTTCTTCTCCTCCAGGCCCTGGGCGGCGTGGCGGAAGTAGGCGACGATCGACTCGATCACCTCCTCCATGCCGTAGAACTCGCGGAAGGCCGGGTAGATGCGGATCAGCTTGTTGGCGAACAGCCGCGACAGACGTGGGTCCTGACGGGTGTCGACGACCTCCGGGTCGCCGATCGCCATCAGCATGCGCTGGGCGATGCTGGCATAGGCCGACTTGTCGCTGCGACACAACTCCAGATACTCCTGGAGCGACATTTCCTCTTCCTGCGCCGCTTCGTAG
Source organism: Oryzomicrobium sp. (assembly GCF_036820405.1). NCBI lineage: Bacteria > Pseudomonadati > Pseudomonadota > Betaproteobacteria > Rhodocyclales > Rhodocyclaceae > Oryzomicrobium > Oryzomicrobium sp. The sequence continues at coordinate 146,067 of NZ_DAISLS010000004.1, read as the reverse complement.
CGACTCTGGTACTTGGCGAAGATGGACATGGTGGCCTCCTGTGCGGTGCGCGGTCCCGTTAGCTCTTTCCCGGAATCGCTTGTGAGATTGGGCTACCCCCCGGCGAAAAAGTTTTGCCTTTTTTCTGCAACATCAACCGCCCGGCAGGAAAAAACGCACACCTTGGGCAAGTGGCAGGGCGGCGCCGTCGTTGATTACATTGGTCTGGCGGCGCATGTAGGCCTTCCAGCTGTCGGAACCGGCCTCCCGGCCGCCGCCGGTGTCCTTCTCGCCGCCGAAGGCCGCGCCGATCTCGGCCCCCGAAGTGCCGGTGTTGACGTTGGCCAGCCCGGTGTCGGCCCCCGCCGCCGAGAGAAAGCGCTCGGCCCGGCCCAGGTCCCGGGTGAACAGGGCGCCGGAGAGGCCCTGGGGCACGTCGTTGTGGGAGGCGATGGCGGCGGCGAAATCGTCGTAGGGAAAGAGGGTGAGCAGCGGCCCGAACACCTCGTCCCGGTGCCGGGCCGCCATGGCCTCGGCGCGGAACAGGGCCGGGGTGACGAAGTGGCCCGGGCCGGGCAGGGCCCGGCCGCCGGCCAGGCGCGTTTCGCCGGCCGCCTCCCGGGCCGCCACGGCGGCGAGGAAACGCTGCCGCGCCGCCTCGTCGATGAGGGGCCCCACCAGGGTGGCTGGATCGGCCGGATCGCCCACCGGCGCCGCCTTACAGGCCGCCGCCAGGCGCGCTTCCAGGGCGGGCAGCACGGCGCGGTGCACGAAGGCCCGCCGGGTGCTGGTGCAGCGCTGCCCGGCGGTGCCCATGGCGCCGAAGAAGAGGGCCTGGGCGGCCAGTTCCAGGTCGGCCGTCTCGTCCACGATCACCCCGTTGTTGCCGCTGCATTCGAGCAGGCTGCGGCCCAGGCGCCGGGCCACCGCCACGGCGACGTGGCGGCCGGTGGCCGAAGAGCCGGTAAACGACACCAGGGGCAGGCGCCCGTCGCCCACCAGGCCGTCCAGGGCGGCCGGCTCGTCGGAATAGACCGTGGCAAACACGCCCCGGCCATCCACCTCGGCCACTCGGGCGTCCACCACCTCTTCCACCAGGGCGGAAATGGCCTGGGCGGTCAGGGGCGCCTTGGAGCTGGGCTTCCACACCACCGTGTCGCCGCACACGGCGGCGATGAAGGCGTTCCACGCCCACACCGCGGCGGGGAAGTTGAAGGCGGTGACGACCAGCACCGGGCCGAGAGGATGCCACTGCTCCAGCAGCCGGTGGCCGGGCCGCTCCGAAGGCAGGGTCAGACCGTGCAGCTGGCGCGACAGGCCCACGGCGTAGTCGGCCATGTCGATCATTTCCTGGATCTCGCCCTCGGCTTCGCTCCTGATCTTGCCCACCTCGGCGCCGAGCAGGGCGGCCAGGCGCGCCTTGTCGCGGCGCAGGGCGTCGGCGATGGCGCGCACCAACAGGCCGCGCCGCGGCGCCGGCACCTCGCGCCAGCGGCGGAAGGCGGCGGCGCTCACCGCCACCCGGTCGGCGGCCTCTTCCGCCGAAGTCACCGCCACCCGGCCCAGATCGTGGCCGGTGGCCGGATTCACCGAGAGCAGCTGGCGCGGTCCGCCCGGGGCATTCATGGCCGCGCCTCCATCTCCAGCCCGGCCAGCACCCGCTCCAGGGCATCCGCCGCCTGGGCCAGGGTGGCCTCGTCGATGGTCAGGGGCGGGGCCAGGCGGATCACCGTGCCGTGGGTGTCCTTGGTCACCACCCCGGCGGCGAGCAGGCCGTCCACCACCGCCCGGGCGCTCACACCCTGGACCTCGACGCCGACGAACAGGCCCCGGCCGCGCACTTCCTTGATCAACGGCGAGGCGATGCCTTGCAGGCGCGCCAGCAGCCAGGCGCCGAACCGGGCCGAGCGGGCCGGCAGGTCCTCGTCGAGCAACAGTTCCAGGGCCTCCAGGGCTACCGTGGCGGCCAAGGGGTTGCCGCCGAAGGTGGAGCCGTGGTCGCCGGGCTTGAGCACGCCGAGCACCTCGCGCCGGGCGAGGAAGGCCGACACCGGCAGCAGGCCGCCGCCCAGGGCCTTGCCCAGGCACAGGCCGTCGGGGCGCACGCCCTCGTGCTCGCAGGCGAGCAGCCGGCCGGTGCGGCCCAGGCCGGTCTGCACCTCGTCGGCGATGAGCAACACGTTGCGGCGCCGGCAAATCTCGGCGCAGGCCGCCAGGTAGCCCGGCGGCGGCACGACGATGCCGCCCTCGCCCTGGATCGGCTCCACCAGGAAGGCGGCGGTGTTGGGGGTGATGGCCGCCTCCAGGGCCGCCGCGTCGCCGTAGGGAATGGTCAACAGCCCCCCCGGGAAGGGGCCGAAGCCGGCCCGGTACTGGGGCTCGGTGGACAGGCCGACGATGGCGATGGAGCGGCCATGGAAGTTGCCTGCGCAGGCGATGATCTCGGCGTCGCCGTCGGGCACGCCCTTGACCACGTGGGCCCACTTGCGCGCCACCTTGAGGGCGGTTTCCACCGCCTCCAGGCCGGTGTTGGCGGGCAGGGCCAGGTCGAAGCCGGTGATCTCGGTGAGTCGCTTCAGCAGCACCGGCAGCCGGTCGTTGGAAAAGGCCCGGGACGTCACCGCCAGGCGCCGGGCCTGGGCGGCGAGAGTCGCCACCAGGCGCGGGTGGCTGTGACCGAAGGACACCGCCGAGTAGGCGGCCATCATGTCGATGTAGCGGCGCCCCTCGGTATCCACCAACCAGGGCCCCTCGCCGTGGCTCACCACCAGGGGCAGGGGCTCGTAGTTGTGGGCGCCGTGGGCCATTTCCCAATCGGCCAGGGTGGCGGCGTCCGGGGCCAGGGCCGTTTCCACCAGGTCCACCGCCAGGCGGCCGGTGCGCAGGTCCCGGTCCAGGCCGGGACGGTATTCGACGATCTCCAGGGCCACCGCCCCGGGGCGGCGCAACACGCCGCGCAGGGCTGGCAGCACCTCTCCGGCGGCCAGGCCGAGGGGGGCCGGCACGGTGGTGGCCGGGGCGTCCTCCGGATCGAAGGCGTCCAGGTCGATGGTCACGCCGAAGGGCGCGGTGCCGTGGCGGCCGGCCCGGGCCACGGCGTCGGCGAAGACCCGGGCGAAGCCCAGCCTGGCCAGGTCGTCCGGGGGCACTACCTTGACCCCGAGGCGCACCAGATGGCGCAATTCGGCGGCCTCGAAGCTGCGCGCGCCGATCACCGTGATGCGTTGCGGGTCGAGCACCGGCCCGTCCACCCAGGCCAGTTCCGGGCCGCCCAGGCCGAGCAGAGCGGCCAGGGGCATGCCGTGGGGGTTGCCGGTGGGGGAGGATTCGGCCACGTGGGCGTCCAGGTGGGCGTCGATCCACACCAGGCCCGGGGCCTCGCCCAGCGCCTGGCCGACGCCGCGCCAAGTGCCGGCGGCGACGCTGTGATCGCCGCCCAGGATCACCAGCCGGCCGCCCCCGCCCGCCGCCTGGCCGACCGCCGCCGCCAGCCGGCGCAGGTAGCCGCCCAGCCGGGCCAGGCGGCCGGCGTCCGCCGGGGCGTCCTCGGCCACCGGCGCAATCCGTTCGACAGCACCGACCCGGCCGCCGGCACGACGCACCGCCCCGGCCACGCCAAGATGCGCCAGGGCGGCGGGGCCGGCGGCCAGGTCGTCCTCGGCCGCCGGGGGGCCGCCCAGGCCGCAGGCGGCGTCGATCAGGACCACCGGGGGCAGATCGCCCCCCGTGGCCCGGGTGGCGGAATGCGTGGCCGGATGAGTGGCCGGATGGCCCGGGGAAGAATCAGAAGAATCGGGCGAGCGGGCCGGCGCCGCTGCGGGCGCGGGGTCGGCGACATGGGCGGGGCGCTCTTGTGGAGCCGCCTTGAGTCGGTCGTTCATGGCACACCTCCTGGTGGGATGCAGCCGTAGCCGTATGCAATATGCCCATTGGACAAGGGCCGGCCCGGCGGGGTTCGTCCCGGCCCGGCGTGCGCTATACTGCGCCCGCTTTTTGGGGAGTAGCCGCCCCGCCGCAACGGTGGGGGCGCCGGTCAACATGCTGGAAGCGCGGTCATCGCCGCCTCCTGGCCGGCGCGGGCCCGCAGGCGCGTCTGCACCGCCGGGTCTGGCGAGACCAGGGACGATGCGGCCTTCTTCCAGGAAACCCCGGGGAGCCGGTGGCCGTGGCGTTCCTGCGTTCCGTCCGACCACCCCTACCGGCCCCCCTCTCCCGACCCCATGGAAGCCTTCCTCGTCTCCACCGGCATCGTCGCCCTGGCCGAAATCGGCGATAAGACCCAGCTGCTGTCCTTCGTCCTGGCCGCCCGCTTCAAGCGCCCCTGGCCGATCGTCGCCGGCATCTTCGTCGCCACCGTCTTCAACCACGCCGCCGCCGGCGCGGTGGGGGCCTGGCTGACCCACCTGATCGGCCCGGACACCATGCGCTGGATTTTGGGCCTGTCCTTCCTGGCCATGGCCGGCTGGATCCTGGTGCCGGACAAGCTCGACGACGACGAGACGCCGCAAGCCCGCTACGGCGCCTTCGCCACCACCCTGATCGCCTTCTTCCTCGCCGAAATGGGCGACAAGACCCAGGTGGCCACGGTGGCCCTGGCGGCCCGCTTCGACTCCCTGGCGGCGGTGGTGCTGGGCACCACCTTCGGCATGATGCTGGCCAACGTGCCGGCGGTGCTGGTGGGCGACAAGCTGGCCCACAAGCTGCCGGTGAAGGCCATCCACGTAGTCTGCGCCCTGATCTTCGCCGCCCTCGGCGTGGCCGCCCTGGCCGGCGCCGATTTCGCCGCCTGGCTGGGCTGAACCGGCCTGTTCCCGGCACCACGACCCCGGCCCCGCAAGCCGGGGCAAGCGGCCTTGGCGCAGTGCAGCAGGCGTGCTAACCTCGCGCCCGTTTTCATCTCCGGAGATTCCGACGTGGGCAGTTGCCTGGGTGGCTCGGACGGTGGCAGTTGCCGCACCGCCGATACGCCGCTCCCGCTGACCGCCACGACGGGGTGACCGCCTCCCCGGGCCTGCGCCAGAACGCGCCGCCCGCCTAGCGTCCCCCGTCCTGGGGGACACTTTTACACCGCTTCCTCACCCGCTTTCGCTGGCCCGTGGCCGCGAGGGTGGCGCGATCGTTGCCGGTTGCCAGTCAGCGCCGAGCGCATGCCGCCGTGCCCCGTCACTCCGGACCACTCCGGTAAGGCGCGAGCATGATCAACATCTTCGAACTGCTGAATGGCCGCCTGCGTCAGACCCAGGCCATCCGCCACAGCGACCTGGCGGGCAAGGCGCCGATCTGGATCGACATCGTCGAGCCCACCGAGGAGGAATCCGCCTGGGCCCACGAACAGTGGGGCCTGGACCTGGAGACGCCGGAGGACTTGACCGATATCGAGGCGTCGGCGCGCTTCTACGAGACCGACGACGGGGCCCTGCACCTGCGCTCGGACTTTCTGCTCGACAAGGACGACGACGACCACAACGTGCCGGTGCGCTTCGTGCTGCGCGGCGGGCTGCTGTTTTCGATCCGCGACGACGACCTGCCGGTGTTCCGCCTGTCGCGCATGCGCGCCCGCACCCAGCCGGGCCACGTTTCCGACGCCATGGACGTGCTGCTCGACCTGTACGCCACCGACGTGGAATATTCCGCCGACGCCCTGGAGGAAATCTACGGGGCCCTGGACGAGGTGAGCCGCCACGTGCTCGGCAACCAGCTCTCGGACGAGGCCGCCGGCGAGGTGCTGTCGTCGATCGCCAAGGAAGAGGACACCAACGGGCGCATCCGCCGCAACGTGATGGACACCCGCCGCGCCGTGTCCTTCCTGATGCGCGGCAAGCGCCTGACCAACGAGCAGTTCGAGGAGGCGCGCCAGATCCTGCGCGACATCGACTCCCTGGACGGCCACACCACCTTCCTGTTCGACAAGATCAACTTCCTGATGGACGCCACCGTCGGCTTCATCAACATCAACCAGAACAAGATCATCAAGATCTTCTCGGTGGCCTCGGTGGCCCTGCTGCCGCCGACCCTGATCGCCAGCGTGTACGGCATGAACTTCGGGCGCATGCCCGAGCTGCAATGGGAGTACGGCTACCCCTTCTCCCTGATCCTGATGATCCTGTCGGTGATCGCCCCGTTCACCTACTTCCGCCGCCGCGGCTGGCTGAAGTAGGGAGGGGTCGCAAATGGGCGGGATTTCAGGCGCTATCTGAAACCCCGCGCCAGTAGGGCATCTTCACGGGGTGCGGCGGGAACGCCGCGCCCCGTCTTGCTTTTGGAGCATACCCTGTGGAGATCGGCGCCCCGCCTGGGGTTTGGCGGGGCCGGGCAGGATGAAGCGCCGCCGGGGGCGGGAATCGGGAACCAGCCCGGGGGAATCAGCCCAGGACGCGGCTCGCCTCCAGCGCCAGGGCGGCGGCGGCGACGAGGGCGATCAGCAGCAAGGCGACGCGCTGGCGGCGCTGTTCGGCGAGCAGCAGCTTGAGGGCGGAATCGTCCCGGCGCGGCTCCTCGGCCAGGCGCCGGTAGATCAGGCGCGGCAACTGGGGCAGCTCCTTGGCCCAGTAGGGGCCCTCGTGCTTGAGGCCGTCCACCAGGGCGCGCCAGCCGATCTGGCGGCTCATCCAGCGCTCCAGGAAGGGCTTGGCGGTCTTCCACAGGTCCAGCTCCGGGTCGAGCTGGCGGCCCAGGCCCTCGATGTTGAGCAGGGTCTTTTGCAGCATCACCAGCTGGGGCTGGATTTCCACGTTGAAGCGGCGGCTGGTCTGGAACAGGCGCAGCAAGAGCTTGCCGAAGGAGATGTCCTTCAGGGGCCGGTCGAAGATCGGCTCGCAGACGGTGCGCACCGCCGCCTCCAGCTCGTCCACCCGGGTGTCCGCCGGGGCCCAGCCGGATTCGATGTGGGCCTCGGCCACCCGCTTGTAGTCGCGGCGGAAGAAAGCCAGGAAGTTCTGCGCCAGGTAGTTCTTGTCGACTTCGTTGAGGGTGCCGACGATGCCGAAGTCCAGGGCGATGTAGCGGCCGTCGTCGGCCACCAGGATGTTGCCCGGGTGCATGTCGGCGTGGAAGAAGCCGTCGCGGAACACCTGGGTGAAGAAGATTTCCACCCCGGCCCGGGACAGGGCCTTCAGGTCGATGCCCTTGGCCAGCAGCACGTCGGTCTGGGAAATGGGCGTGCCGTGCATGCGCTCCATGGTCATCACCGCGGTGGCGCAGTAGTCCCAGTACACCTCGGGTACCACCAGCAGCGGCGAATGCTCGAAATTGCGCCGCAATTGGGAGCAGTTGGCCGCCTCGTGCATCAGGTCCAGCTCGTCGTAGAGGTACTTGGCGAACTCGGCCACCACCTCCCGGGGCTTCAAGCGCCGACCGTCCACCGAGACGGCCTCGACCAGCCGGGCCAGGGTATCCATCAGCGCCAGGTCGTGGGCGATCACCGGGCGCATGCCCGGGCGCAACACCTTGACCGCCACCTCGCGGCCGTCCGGCAGCTTGGCGAAGTGCACCTGGGCCACCGAGGCCGAGGCCACCGGGGTCAGGTCGAATTCGGGAAAGACCTGGTTGAGGGGCCGGCCGAAGGCGGCCTCGATCTCGGCCACCGCCTGCTCGGAGGGGAAGGGCGGCACCCGGTCCTGCAACTTGGCCAATTCCTCGGCCACGTCCGGCGGCAGCAGGTCGCGGCGGGTGGACAGCACCTGCCCGAACTTGACGAAAATCGGCCCGAGGGCTTCCAGGGCCTTGCGCAGGCGCACCGCCCGGGGCTCGGAAAAACGCCGCCAGCGCAGCAGGGGCGCCAGCCAGCGGGCGGCCCGGCCGGTGGGCTCGGCCTCGATGAGCATGCCATCCAGGCCGTGGCGGAGCGCGACGGAAACGATGCGGGCGAGTCGGAAGAGGCGCATGGGCGCGATCGGCAATCGAAGGAGGTAAGAAAGCAGCCCGGCGCGGCCCTGCCGGCGCCGGGGGAAAGGCCGGAGTTTACCGGGATTGGCGCCCCCCCGCTCAAGCGCCCCGGGACGGCCTGGCGCCCCAGGGCGGCAGACCCGGCCTTACTCGGCCTCGGCCACGGTGGTGGCAGGCAATCCAGCCGCCTGGCGGCTGGCGGCGAGCAGGGGATCGGTGAGCTTGCGCAGCTTGCCGGCGGTGGGACCGAACTTGTCCGGCCGGCCGCCGCCGTAGCGTGCATCGTAGGTGGCCTCGCCGATCAGCCGGTTGCTCTCGAACACGCGCAGCTGGGCATAACGCAGAAACATAGCCAGGTCCCAGCGCCACGAGGCGGTGTATTCCAGGTAGGCGCCGCAGTCGGCCGGGAGCGCGCCCTTGTAGGTGCGGGTGGCAATGCCGGCGCTACGGATCTGGGCGTCCAACTCGGGGTGGAAGCCATCCATCAACACGTCGTCGTTGTACCGCAGGCAGAGGGCGGTCAGCGGCTTCTCCACCGGCTTGACGGCGGTGCTGATCGAACAGGCGGCGCAGGCCAGGGCCAGCGCCCCAATGGGGATGAGTCGGTGCAGCGTCATGGAAACATCCCTGATGTCGTTGTCGTGAGCCGCGATGCGCGCGGGGCCGGAGCATGCCCGGAGAAGTTCCCAGCGGCAAGGATGCCCGTCCCGGCCGCACCCGGACGTGCTACGCCCGGGGCGCTCGGGGTAACATCTGCCCCTCACCGACTTTCCCATCGGGCGGCCCCGGTTCTACCACCCCGCACCGCCGCCCCGGAGACACCATGGTTCCTCACCTCACCACCGCGCTGACCGGCCCGATTCTGGAGCTGGAGCAGCGTTTCCTCGACGAGAGCGCCCGCATCGAACAATGGCTGCGAGGCAAGTGGCAGGACCACACCCCGCCCTTCTACGGCTCGGTGGACCTGCGCAACGCCGGCTTCAAGCTGGCCCCGGTGGACACCAACCTCTTTCCCGGCGGCTTCAACAACCTCACCGCCGCCTTCCACCCGCTGTGCGTCCAGGCCGCCCAGGTGGCGGTGGAAAAGCTCTGCCCCGAGGCGCGCAACCTGCTGCTGGTGCCGGAAAACCACACCCGCAACCTGTTTTACCTGCAAAACGTGGCCCAGCTCGCCGGCATCCTCAAGCACGCCGGGCTGAACGTGCGCATCGGCTCCCTCAACCCGGAGATCGCCGAGCCCACCGCCATCGACCTGCACAACGGCCACGCCCTGCTGCTCGAACCCCTGAAACGGATCGGCAACCGGCTCACCCTGGAGGGCTTCGATCCCTGCGTGGTGCTGCTCAACAACGACCTGTCGGCAGGCATCCCGGAGATTCTCACCAACCTGCACGAGCAGTGGCTGCTGCCGCCGCTGCACGCCGGCTGGTCCACCCGGCGCAAATCGCACCATTTCGCCGCCTACGACGACGTGGCCAACGAGTTCGCCGAACTGCTCGGCATCGATCCGTGGCGCCTCAACCCCTACTTCGCGGTGTGCGAGCAGATCAACTTTCACGAGCGCACCGGCGAGGAATGCCTGGCCGGCAACGTGGACATGATGCTGGCGCGCATCCGCGCCAAGTACCAGGAATACGGCATCGACGAGAAGCCCTACGTGGTGGTCAAGGCCGACGCCGGCACCTACGGCATGGGGGTGATGACGGTGCACGACGCCTCCGAGGTGGTGGGCTTGAACCGCAAGCAGCGCAACAAGATGAGCGTCATCAAGGAGGGCCTGGAGGTCTCGGCGGTGCTGATCCAGGAAGGGGTGCACACCGTGGAGCGGGTCGCCGAGCAGGTGGCCGAGCCGGTGGTGTACATGATCGACCGCTACGTGGTCGGCGGCTTCTACCGGGTCCACGGCGGCCGCGGCAAGGACGAGAACCTCAACGCCCCGGGCATGCACTTCACCCCCCTGGCCTTCGACACCTGCTGCAACCAGCCCGAGTACGGCGGCAACCCGGACGCCCCGCCCAACCGCTTCTACGCCTACGGCGTGGTGGCCCGGCTGGCCCTGCTGGCCGCGTCCCTGGAGCTGGAGCGGACCGCCCCGGCCGACGCCCTGGCGGCCTGAACGGAGCCTCTTCCCCAGCGTTTTTCCCCGCTCCACCCCGGCCCTCGCCGGAACCCCGCGCCCCGCCTCGCTTTCCGCCCCCCCATCGCGGAGGCCAAGGCGGGGCGCGGCTTTTGCGGGCCATGCCGCCAGGATCGAGCACTGGCGCGGCCCTCCGCCCGGGGCGCCGCTTCCCGGCCTCGGTGCCGCGTCTGGGAATCGTCATGACGAGCCGGTAAGATCGGCGCGATCCCCGCCTCCGCCCCCGGGCCCCTCTTTCCCCACCCCGCCATGAGTCCGAGCCAACCCGCCTCCCGCACCCTCACCCTGCACCCCGGCACCTTCCGCCACGCCCCCGACGGCGACCAGATCGCCCTGCGCGCCGGCGACACCCTGCACATCGTCTGCCGCGAGGGCCTGACCCCGGTGGAACTGCTGCGCGGCCTGGACAGGGCCCACCACGCCCACGGCGGCAGCGGCCGCGTCGGCGCCGGCCTGGTCGAAATCTCGGGCATGCTGCTCACCAGCCTGGTGTTCCTGCTCACTCTGGGCATCCTCGACATCTTTGGCAATTCGCTGCATCACGTGATCGGCGAGTGGGTGCACGAAGAGGGCGCCAACCACGACGACGCCATCCGCGAAGGGCGCCTGCTGCTCCTCTCGACCCTGCTGTTCTTCGGCGGCATGGTGGCGGTGCGCCTGTTCCGCCGCCTGCCCCTGTTCGAGGAGAACCTGGAAAGCGTCGGCCACACCGTGCGCCTGGTGGTGGAGGATTTCCTCAATAGCAAGCGCCGCCAACGCCGCCGCCTGCGCCAGCGCTTGAAGCGCCTGGGCGCCGACCAGGTGGCCCGCATCGAGGTGTGGAACCCCCAGAGCGCCCCGGGCGCCACCGGTAACGCCGGCCACGGCGCAGCCCCCACCGAACCCCTGGCCTGGAGCATCCTGCTGCCGGCCCTGGTCGACGTCAGCCGCCCCGACTGCGCCCTGGCCCTGCACATCCGCCAGGACGAAACCGCCGACGTGTGCGCCGCCGCCCAGGCCCTGCCCGGCCTGGCGGTGGAGGTGGCCGCCCAGGCGGCGCCCGCCGCGACAGCTGCCGGCGCCGCCCCGCGCAGCCTGATCCCCGCCGCCGAACAGGCCTGGCTGCCGCTGCTGGCCCTGGCCGCTTTCGACCCGGAAGCCCTCACGCCCCTGGCCCCAGCCGGTGCCGCCCGCGTCTTCAGCGAGAACGCCTTCCACCGCCTGCTGCCCCTGGCCGGCAACGGCGTCACCCGGGCCGAGGCAAGCCGCTTCCTCAACCGCTGCCTGAACGACTACGGCCTGCTGCGCGACGATCCGGACAGCGGCCTGTGGTTCCTGGCCGGCGATGCCGACGCCCCCCCAGCCCGCCAGGGCGCCCTGTGGACCGCCCTGTTCCACGCCCTCACCGCCAACGCCCAGGCCTTCGTGGATGGGGACGATCCCCTCACCCACCTGGTCGTCAGCGGCGCCCTGTGCGCCCTGCTGCACGACCTGCCCCCCGCCTCGGCCGGCACCCGGCGGCGCCTTGCCCAGCAGTTGCTGGAGGTGGTCGGCGGCTTCATCGCCGCGGTCGAGAAGAGCGAGCGCTACGACCTGATGAAGCGAGTCCTGGCCGGCCCCGGGCGGCGCAATCTGCAGGACCTGGGCCGCTACCTGCCCCGGGTGGTGGACGCCGGCGAGGAACGCGGCGACGCCGACGCCGCCTTCACCCTGGATCTGGCCGAAACCGCCCGCTTCAACGCCTTCGGCTACGACACCCTGGCCCGCCTGGCCCGGCTGTTCGAAGTGGTCGGCGCCTATCCGGAAGCCATCGCCATCTGGACCAAGCTCGCCCCCCTGGACCCGACCCGGGCCCGGGTGCGCCTGGCCCGCCTCGAAGAACGCAGCGGCGATCCCCAGGCCGCCGCCCGGGCCATCGACCCGCTGCTCGCCGAACTGGACGCCGCCGCGGACGCCGGCGGCGAAGTGCTGGCCGTGCCGCCCCTGCTGCGCGCCGAGGCCTACCTGGAAGGGGCCTGGATCATCTACTCGGTGCTCGACGACGCCCGCCGCGATGAGGGCCGGCAGCGCCTCGCCACCGCCCGCCGCTGGCTCCTGGCCAGCCCGCCGGACGCCGCCGCAGCCAATGCCGTCGCCATCGCCTACTGGCGCTACCACAACTACCTGGCCCTCTACCTGGACTGGGCCGGGGACTACGCCGCCGCCCTGGCCGAGCACCGCCGGGCCCTGGCCATTCCCGGGGTGAGCGGCAAGTGGTACAGCGGCACCCTGAGCAACATCGCCTACGTGGCGCGCAAGGCGGCCCTGGCCGCGGCCAACGACGCACCGGCCGCGCGCCGCCACCGCCTCGACGATGCGGTCACCGCCGCCGGCCTGGCCGCCGACCTCAAGGAACGCCTCGGCGACGAGGACGAGTTGCCGGTGGCCCTGCACAACCTGGCCGTGTCGCGCTACTGCCGCGCCGCTCTGGACGAGGCCGGCGCCGCCCGGGACGAGCGCCTCGGCGCGGCCGCCGCCGCCGCCCGGGAAGGGCTGGCCTGGCTGGACAAGGCCGATTCGGACAAAAAGCGCGGCGCCCTGCTGCTGGAAACCCTGCTGGCCGGCCGGGCGGCCGGCGCCGACGCGGACCCGGCCGCCCTGGCGGCCCTGCTGGCCCTGCCCGACAGCGCCCTGGCGCCGGCCGAGCGGCGCGCCCGGGACCTGCTCGCCGCCGCACCGGACGAGGCCGCCCGCGCCACCGCCCTGGACGAGCTGGGCCGCCGCGTGCACTGCTTGGAGCTGCTGGCATGAGTCCAGCCACACCGTCGCCGGCCACCGCTCCATCCCCACGCGTTCTGCGCGTCTTCGCCTACGGTTCCCTGATGAACCCGGCCAGCGCCGAACGGGCCTTGCAGCGCCCCCTGGCGCCCCATGAAATCCAGGCGATGGAGCTGCCTGGCTACGTGCGGGTGTGGGATTCGCGCCACCGGGTGTTCTGCGAAGCCCTGGGGCGGGAAACCGACGCCGCCTTCCTCAACCTGGCCGCCGCCCCGGGCGAATCGGCCATCGGCATGGTCTACACCGTCAGCCCGGCCGAACTGGAACGCCTGGCGGCTCGGGAAAAGGGCTACGGGCGGGTGGACGTGGGCCCGGCCCTGGGCTTTCCCCCGGACGAACCGGTATGGACCTTCATCGACCCCCGGGGGCTGGGGGAGGGCAGCGCCGGCGACGGCGACTGTGTTTTCCTCGACGCCTACGAGGCCAAGGTGCTGACCGCCTGCGCGCCCCTGGGCGAGGCTTTCGTCGCCCGCTACCGGGCCAGCACCCGGCCCCCGGCGGCCCACCTGCCCCGGGTGCCCGGCGCCTACCGCTTCGCCGACCCGGTGCAGCGCAGCCTGACCTGACCCTGGGCCTGCCCGGCAGGGGGCGCTACACTGTGGGGCTCCGCCTTCACCGCCGGCGCCGTCCCCGCGCCGGCCGCGCCACGCCATGCCGCAGTCTCAGTCCCTGCCGTTCCTCCCCACCGCCCGCCGCCTCTGCCTTGCCCTGGCCGCCGCCCTGCTGCTCGCCGCCTGCGGCGCGCCGTCCACGGTGCAACGCGAAGCCTTCGTCTTTGGCACCCGGGTCGAGGTGCTGGTGGCCGAACCCAAGGTCTCCAAGGGCGAGGCCGAGGACGCCATCGGCGCCGTGCTGGCCGAGTTCGACCGGCTGCACCGCACCTACCACGCCTGGCAGCCCTCGCCCCTGACCGAGCTGAACCAGGCCTTTGCCGCCGAGCGGCCGGCACCGGTGAATGCCGAGATGGCCGGCCTCATCCAGGAATCCCAGCGCCTCTCCGCCCTGGGCAACGGCTTGTTCGACCCGGGCATCGGCAAGCTGGTGGCCCTGTGGGGCTTCCATTCCGACACCTTCGCGCCGCGCCTGCCCGACCCGGGCCAGGTGGCCGGCTGGCTGGCCTCGCGCCCCTCGGTGGCCGACGTGACCGTCACCCCCACGGCCAACGGCTTCGAGGTGCGCAGCCGCAAGGGCAGCGTCGCCCTGGACTTCGGCGGCTACCTGAAGGGCGTGGCCCTCGACCGGGCCGCCGCCATCCTGCGCCAGCACGGCGTGAGCCACGCCCTGGTGAACATCGGCGGCAACGTCATGGCCCTGGGCGACAAGTTCGGCCAGCCCTGGCGGGTCGGCATCCAGCACCCGCGCCAACCCGGCCCCCTGGCGGCCCTGACCTTGAAGGACGGGGAGGCCATCGGCACCTCCGGCGACTATCAGCGCTTCTTCGAAGTGGACGGGCACCGGTATAGTCACCTTCTCGACCCGCGCACCGGCCGGCCGGTGACCCATACCCAGGCGGTGACCGTGCTGGTCAGCCCGGGGCCGGGCCTGCCCGCTGGGGTGGGCGCCCTGTCGGACGCCGCCTCCAAGCCGGTGTTCATCGCCGGGCCCAAGGAATGGCGTGCCCAGGCGGCCCGTTTCGGCCTGACTCAGGTACTGCGGGTGGACCAGAACGGGGCCATCGAGGTCACCCGGCCCCTGGCGGCCCGCTTGCAGTGGGTACCCGGCGCCGACGGCAAGACCCTGCCGGCCCATACCGAGGTCGACCTGCCCGACGCCGGGAAACCTCCCGCCGCCGCCACGAACTAATTTGGAGCATCCGCCCCGCGCTGTTGCATGAAAACGGAATGACTGCTGGAATCTTGATCGTTGCCCACGGCGACCAGGGACGCGCCCTGATCGACTGCGCCACCCACGTCTACGGCACACCGCCGGAGCGGCTCGACGCCGTTTCCGCCGGCCAGGACGAGCCCCATGACGCCATGCTCGTGCGTCTGCGCGCCGAAGTGGCCAAGCTCGACGACGGGGCCGGGGTGCTGGTGCTCACCGACCTGTTCGGGGCCACGCCCTGCAACCTGGTGCGGGAGCTGCTCGTGCCGGGCAAGGTGGCGGCCCTCTCCGGGGTGAACCTGCCCATGGTGCTGCGCGCCATCCGTTTCCGCGACCAGCCCCTGGCCACCCTGATCGAACGGGTCCAGGCCGCCGCCGTGGAATGCACCGTGGCCGTGCCGGCGCCGGAGGCGGCCGACCCCCAACCGTGACCGTTTTTCGCCATCGATAACAACACTCGAACAGGACTTCGAACCATGACCCAGGCGATCCGCACCGAAACGGAAATCGTCAACAAACTCGGCCTGCACGCCCGCGCCTCGGCCAAGCTGACCCAGACTGCCGGCCGCTTCCAGTGCGAGGTGTGGATGGAGAAGAGCGGCAAGCGCATCAACGCCAAGAGCATCATGGGGGTGATGATGCTGGCCGCCGGCAAGGGCTCCAAGGTGACCCTGGAGACCATCGGCGGCGACGCCCCCCAGGCCATGGAGGCACTGCTGGCCCTGATTGCCGACAAGTTCGGCGAAGGAGAATAAGCTGCCCGCCCCCGCCGCACCGACCCGCCCGGCGGCTGCCGAGATGAGCTTCACCCTGCATGGACTGGGGGTGTCCGGCGGCATTGCCATCGGCTACGCCCAGCTGATGTCCCACGCCACCCTGGAGGTGGCGCACCTGACCATCGCTCCGCGCATGGTCGAGAGGGAAGTGGCGCGCCTGAAGGCGGCCGTTGCCGCGGTGCATGCCGAACTGGAGGAACTGCGCGAGGAAACCGCCAGCGCCGCCCCCGAGTTGCAGGCCTTCGTGGACATCCACGCCCTGCTCCTGGCCGATCCGGAACTGGCCGAGGTGCCCCTGGAGATCATCCGCGAGCGGCGCTGCAACGCCGAATGGGCCATGGTGCAGCAGATGGAGTCCCTGGTGGCCCAGTTCGACGCCATCGACGACCCCTACCTGCGCGAGCGCCGCGCCGACGTGCGCCAGGTGGTGGAGCGGGTGATCAAGGAGCTGATGGGCCGCCCCGGCCGGGCGGCGATGAAATCGGCCAAGGGGGTGCGCGAGGAGGACCAGATCATCGTCGCCCACGACCTGTCGCCGGCGGACGTGATCACCTTCAAGGAACACCGCTTCGCCTCGTTCATCACCGACGTGGGCGGGGCTACCTCCCACACCGCCATCCTGTCGCGCAGCATGGCCATTCCGGCCATAGTCGGCCTGCGCGACGCACGCTCGGCGATCCGCGACAACGAACTGGTGATCATCGACGGCACCCGGGGCGTGGTGATCGTCAATCCTGACCCCCGGGTGCTGGAGGAATACCGGCTGCGCAAGTCGGAGCGGGAGATCGAACGCTCCAAGCTGAAGCGCCTGAAGACCGCGGAATCCGAGACCCTGGACGGGGTGAAGATCGAGCTGCTGGCCAACATCGAACTGCCCGAGGACGTGGAGGCGGCCATGGAGGCCGGCGCCCAGGGCGTGGGCCTGTTCCGCACCGAGTTCCTGTTCCTCAACCGGGGCGACATGCCCGACGAGGACGAACAGTTCGAGGCCTACCGCAAGGTGGTGAAGGGCATGGAAGGCCGCCCGGTGACCATCCGCACCTTCGACCTGGGGGCCGACAAGGCCCTCGACACCTCGCGCCACTCGACCAACCCGGCCCTGGGCCGGCGCGCCATCCGCCTGTCCCTGTCCGAGCCGAAGATGTTCCAGGTGCAGCTGCGCGCCCTGCTGCGCGCCTCGCGCTACGGCCGGCTGAAGATCCTGGTGCCGATGCTCGCCCATGCCAGCGAGATCGACGCCACCCTGGCCGCCCTGGCCCAGGCCAAGGCCACCCTGCGCGAGAAGAAGATTGCCTTCGACGAGTCGGTACCCATCGGCGGCATGATCGAGATTCCCGCCGCGGCCCTGGCCATCAATATGTTCCTCAAGCGCCTGGATTTCCTCTCCATCGGCACCAACGACCTGATCCAGTACACCCTGGCGATCGACCGGGCCGACGAGGAAGTGGCCCACCTGTACGACCCGCTGCATCCGGCGGTGACCATGCTGATGGCCCACACCCTGGCCTCCGGCGAAAAGGCCGGGGTACCGGTGTCGGTGTGCGGCGAACTGGCCGGCGACATTGCCCTGACCCGGCTGCTGCTGGGCATGGGCCTGCGCCAGTTCTCGATGCACCCGGCCCAGATCCTGGAAGTGAAGCAGCGGGTGCTCAAGTCCGACGTGAGCGAACTCACCCCCCAGGTGCGGCGCATGCTGCGCCTGGAAGAGCCGGGCAAGATCCGCGAGGCCCTGGACCGGCTCAACGCCCCGCCGGCGAGCGACTGACACGAAGCGCAACCGCTGGGCCGTGACCGCTGGCGGCCCGGCCCCAGGGGATGCCGCTCAGCGCGGCGGGTAGAAATCCTTGGCCGCTTCCCACAGCACCGGCTCGTCCTTCTCCCGGGCCCGGCCGAGCATGTTGATGAGGGGCTGGGCGCGGATACCCAAGCCCACCAGCTCGTGGGGCTCGATGCCCACTTCGGGCACTTCCACCGCCGCCTCGTGGCCCTTTTCCTTGAGGGCCTTGTCGTGGGCCACCACCGCCGCCAGGCGCTCCAGGGCCTCGGGCACCTCCTCGGCGAGGATGATGCCCCGGGCCACCGGCTCCTTGCCCAGGACGGTAAGAAGCTTGCGGGCAACATCGTCGAACATGATGAGATCGGCGGCGTTCTTGCAGAAAAACTTGACGATCATGGCATTTTCTCCTGGCTGATCGCACCATTCTACCCGAGCGCCGCCGCCCCGACCCGCCGCCCCCCCTGGGGTAGAATGAATTCCATTCCATCATTCCGCGTCCTGCCCCGGCCACCCGGCCTTGGCGCAGCGGCGCCTCCCGGAGCGTCCCCATCATGCCCAGCCTTGACCACCTCTTCGAACGCAACCGGAGTTGGGCGGAAAAGATCCGCGCCGAAGACCCGGAGTTTTTCGACCGCCTAGCCAAGCAGCAGGCCCCCGAGTACCTGTGGATCGGCTGCTCCGACTCCCGCGTGCCGGCCAACCAGATCACCGGCCTGGACCCGGGCGAGGTGTTCGTGCACCGCAACGTCGGCAACGTGGTGGTGCACTCCGACCTGAACTGCCTGTCGGTGTTGCAGTACGCCGTAGACGTGCTGCGCGTGAAGCACGTGCTGGTGGTGGGCCACTACGGCTGCGGCGGCGTCAAGGCCGCCCTGCACGGCCTGCGCGTCGGCCTGGTGGACAACTGGCTGCGCCACATCCAGGACGTGCGCCAGAAGCACGCCGCCCTGATCGACGCCGCCGCCCCCGAGGTACGCCACGACCGCCTGTGCGAACTGAACGTGATCGAGCAGGTGTTCAACGTCAGCCACACCACCATCGTCCGCGACGCCTGGGACCGGGGCCAGGACCTGACCGTGCACGGCTGGGTGTACAGCCTGGAGAACGGCCTGGCCCACGACATGGGCATCTCCGTCGCCCAGCACGACGACGTGCACAGCGCCTACGAGAGCGCCCTGGCCCGCCTCGGCACCTTCCCTCCGGCCCAGCCCAGCCAGGAATGACCATGGCCCCGCCGCCGAACGCCCCGGGCTGCGCCCACTCCCACGCCTTCGTCGTCACTAGCGGCGCCGCCGAGCAGCGCACCCGCTGGGTCACCTACCTGACCCTGGCGATGATGGTGGTGGAGATCGCCGTCGGCTACCTGAGCCAGTCCATGGCCCTGCTCGCCGACGGCTGGCACATGGGCACCCACGCCTTCGCCCTAGGCCTGGCCGCCCTGGCCTATGCACTGGCGCGGCGCCACCGGGACAACCCGCGCTTCGCCTTCGGCACCTGGAAGATCGAGGTGCTGGGCGGCTACACCAGCGCCCTGTTCCTGCTGGTGGTGGCGGTGACCATGGTCTGGGAATCGGTGGAGCGCCTGCGCAATCCCCTGGACGTGCATTACGGCGAAGCCCTGGTGGTGGCGGTGATTGGCCTGCTGGTGAACCTGGGCAGCGCCTGGCTGCTGGAAGGGGGGCACGGCCACGACCACGCCGGGCACGACCACCACGGTCATGACCATGACCACGATCACGCCCATCATGGCGACCTCAATTTGCGCGCCGCCTACGTGCACGTGGTGGCCGATGCCGCCACCTCGGTGCTGGCCATCGTCGCCCTGCTGGGCGGCCTGTACTTCGGCTGGGTATGGCTCGATCCGGTGATGGGTCTGGTCGGCTCGGCGATCATCACCGTCTGGGCCGTGGGCCTGGTGCGCGACACCGGCCGGGTGCTGCTCGACGCCGAGATGGATTCCCCGGTGGTCGCCAAGATTCTCGACGACCTGCGCCACGACCCGGAGCACCCGGCCCAGCTCACCGACCTGCACGTGTGGCGGGTCAGCCGCAACCAGTACGCGGTGATCGTCGCCCTCTCCAACGCCTCCGGCGCTGGCCCCGACCACTACCGGCGGCGCCTCGCCCGGCGCAAGGAGTTGGCCCACATCACCGTCGAGGTGAGCCACCGCGCCTGACGCCGGTGGAATCAGCCTGCGGAATGGGCACAACCAATGGGCGCAACCCATTGCCAGGCGGGCCGCGGCGGCATCTAATGCCGTCCTCCCCTTTTGCCTTTTTCTTCCATGCTGCGCATCGGCATCGACCTCGGCGGCACCAAGATCGAAGCCATCGCCCTGGCCGCCGACGGCCGGGCGGTGGCGCGTCGCCGCGTGCCCACCCCCCAGGGGGACTACCCGGCCACCGTGGGTGCCGTGGCCACCCTGGTGGAGGCCATCGAGCACGAGTGCCGCGCCCGCGCGACTGTGGGCGTGGGCCACCCCGGCGCCCTGGACCACCGGGGGTTGATCAAGAACGCCAACTCCACCTGCCTGATCGGCCATCCCCTCAAGCGCGACCTGCAAGCCCTGTTGCAGCGCGAAGTGCGCCTGGCCAACGACGCCAACTGCTTTGCCCTGTCCGAGGCCATCGACGGCGCGGGGCAGGGCGCCGCCAGCGTGTTCGGGGTGATCCTGGGCACCGGCGTGGGGGGTGGCATCGTCCTTAACGGCCAGCCCCTGACGGGGGCCAACGGCATCGCCGGGGAATGGGGCCACATGCCCCTGCCGCTGCCCGCCGGCGACGACCTGCCTCTGCCGGCCTGCTACTGCGGCCGCGCCGGCTGCATCGAGACCTACCTGTCCGGCCCCGGGCTGGCCGCCGACCACCTGCGCCACAATCCGCATTTATCCCCCGCCCCCGGCCCGGCCCTGGACGCCCCGGCCGTCGTCGCCCGAGCCGAAGCCGGCGATCCGGCCTGCGCCGCCACCCTGGCCCGTTATGAGGAACGCCTGGCGCGGGGCCTGGCCCAGGTGATCAACCTGCTCGACCCGGAGGTGATCGTCCTCGGCGGCGGCCTCTCGGCCATCGCCCGGCTGTACCAGAACGTACCCCGGCTGTGGCTGCCCCACGTCTTCTCCAACCGGGTGGTGACCCGCCTCGTGCCGCCGGTGCACGGCGATTCGTCCGGGGTGCGCGGCGCCGCCTGGCTGTGGCCCCTGACCGCCTGACGCGCCGATTCCCGGCCGCCCCTTGACCCTTTCAGCGCAACCGCCATGACCGCTCCCCTGGAAACCCGCATCTTCGTCGGCGCCATCCGCCCCCTGCCGCCGGAAGGCCAATCCACCGGCATCTTCAAGGCCCCCCTGGCGGCGCCGGCGGCCGTCGGCCCCCTGGGCATCGCCGGCGACCAGCAGGCCGACCTGCGGGTGCACGGCGGGGTGGAAAAGGCGGTACACCAGTACTGCGCCGACCACTATCCCCGGCTGGCCGCCGCCTTTCCCCAGGCCGAGGCCCCCTTCGTGCCGGGCAGCCTGGGGGAGAACCTGTCGGTGGCCGGCCTCGACGAGGCCGCCGTGTGCATCGGCGACCGCTTCCGCCTCGGCACGGCGCTGCTTGAAGTGAGCCAGCCCCGCTCGCCGTGCTGGAAGATCGACGCCCGCTTCGGCATCGACTCGGGGCGCCACGGGCTGGCCCGCTACATCGCCCAGCACGGCCTGACCGGCTGGTACTACCGGGTGGTGGAAGCCGGCACGGTGCAGCCCGGCGACGCCCTGACGCAGGTGGCGGAGGGCGCCGGACGCCTCAGCCTGGCGGCCCTATGGAACGGCTGGCACGGCCTGCCGGAGGGCAGCGCCGATCCTTCGCCGGCTTGGCTGCGCCACCTGGTGGCGACGGTACCGGCCCTGCCGGCGAGCTGGCAGAAGAAGCTGACCGAACGAGCCGCCTGGCTGGAGGCCAACCGGCCCGCCAGCGCCCAGCCTGCGGTCGCCGCGCCGCCCCTGTGGCACAACCGTCCGGCGGACTGAACGCCCGCCGGCGGGCCTAAACCGCCAGATCCACCTGTTGCAGGCTACCGGGCCGGCCGTCTTCCATCAGGTACAGCCCGGAGGCGCGCAACCGGCCTTGGACGTCGCCCAGGGGATCGTCACTGCTGGCCGCGCCGCGGTAGAGGAAGGGGGTGGCCACGTTACCCAGCGCCAGGGCACCGATGCCCGCGTCCTTGAGGCTGGTCAGCTTGTCCGTCGCCACGCCGTTCTCCAGCTGGCGCTGCCACAACACCAACTGGCCCCAGACCGGATCGGATTCGTCGATCCAGCCGTTGTGGTCGCTGTCCAAGGCCGCCAGCTCGGCGAAGCCGTCGCCGCTGACGGCGCCGAACAGCTCGCGCCCGTCGTCGATGCAGCCGTTGCCGTTACGATCCCAGGCGAGCAGGGCACAGCCGGTGCCGACGAAGGGGATCGACTCCCGCGTGCCGTCCCCGTCCAGATCGAAGCGCAGCCCGGGGCCGTCCAGGTTGGCGGTGCCGCCGGGCAGGGTGAGCACCAGGGGGTCCTTGAAGGCGTAGGCCTTGCCGTCCTGCTCGACCCGGCTCACCGCCACGCTCTCCCGGGCCAGGGCGAAGTCCATGGACACGTCGATCTTCCGGCCGTCGGCGGTGCATACCTGGCCCCGGGCGCAGTAGCTGACCGATTCGCTCTCGTAGCGGGCAGCGATGGTGGTGCTATGCCATTCCACCGCCACCGCCGGGCGCTGGTCGAGCACGCTGGCGGTGGCGCCCGCCTTGGCCAGCCACAGGTCGGTGAGGGTGAGGGGGGCCGAGCCCTCCGCCCCGTCCGTTCCCTCGCCGCGCAGGATGGCCAGCAGGTCGGCGAGCAGCCGCTCCAGGATCTTGCTCAGGCGCAGGCCGTCGCCCTGGCTCGCGGACTCCGCCCCACGGGCGGCGCTGATGGAGAAAAAGCCCGGGGGCAGGGCATCGCTGCCGGTCGCCGCGCCATCGTCGGCGCCTTGCGCCGTGGCCGTGGCGCCGCCGGTGTTGCGGGCCAGGCCGTCGGCCATCAGGGCACCGAACAGTCCGGTGCGCACGGCGTAGCGGGTTTCCTGGCTCAGTTCGGTCCGGGACGATTCCCGGTGGGCTGCACTTTGCTGCAGCTGGCTGTCGGTGATCTTCATGGGCGCCTCCTCGTGGGTGGGCCCGTTCATTTGCAACCGCCGTGCCAGCCGTTTTTCAGCACTCCAGGGGGTCCACCTCCAGGTGCCAGCGCAGCCGGCCGGGGGCGGGCAGGGCCGCCAGGGCCGGGGTGAAATCGGCCAGGAAGGCTTGCAGGACGGGGCGGGCGCCGCATTCGAAGAGCAACTGGCCCCGTTCCAGGTTGGCCAGGCGGGCCATGCGCATCGGCACCGGGTCGTAGGCAAAAACCGCCGGATGGGCGGCCAGGATGGGCAGGGCCTTTGCCGCCTTGAGGAAAGCCAGGGAATCGGCCATGTCCGGCGCCTCGGCGCGCAGCATGGCCTGGTAGGTGTAGGGCGGGAAGCCGGCCTGGCGGCGCTCCTCCAGCTCCCGGGCGGCGAAGGCCGGGTAGTCGTGGGCGAGCAGGGCGGCGAACAGGGGATGGCCGGGCTGCTCGGTCTGGATCAGCACCTCGCCGGCCAGCTCGGCCCGGCCGGCCCGCCCCGCCACCTGCATGAGCATGGCGAAGAGCCGCTCCGGGGCGCGGAAGTCGGCGGCGAACAGGCCGGAATCGGCCCCCACCACGCCGACGAAGGTGAGGTGGGGGAAGTCGTGGCCCTTGGCGAGCATCTGGGTGCCCACCAGGATGTCGGCCCGGGGCGTGCCCGCGGCCTCGTCCGGGTGGATCTGTTCGAGCAGGGCTTCCCACTGCTTGCGGCTGCGCGCCGCGTCCCGGTCCACGCGCAGGATGCGGGCCTCGGGAAAGCGTGCCACGAGCCGTTCTTCGAGGCGCTGGGTGCCCCGGCCGAAGGGGTGGATGTCCTGGTTGCCGCAGGACGGGCAGGCCCGCGGGATGCCGGCCTCCAGGCCGCAGTGGTGGCAGCGCAGGCGCCGGTCCTTGAGGTGCAGCACCAGGTTGGCGGCGCAGCGCTTGCAGCGCGACACCCAGCCGCAGGAGGGGCAGGCCAGCACCGGGGCGTAGCCGCGCCGGTTGAGGAACACCAGACTCTGCTCGCCCCGGGCCAGGCGCGCCTCCAGGGCGGCGATGAGGGCCGGGGACAGGCCGTCCTCCAGGGTCTCGCGGCGGGTGTCCACCAGGCGGATGTCCGGCAGCCGGGCGCCGGCCACGGCCCGCGCCGCCAGGGTGAGCAGGCGGTAGCGTTGCTGCGGCCCGGGCTGGGCGTTGGCCCAGGATTCCAGGGACGGGGTGGCCGAGCCGAGCAGCACCGGGATGCCCAGGCCGCGGGCGCGCAGCACCGCCACGTCCCGGGCCGAGTAGCGCATGCCGTCCTGCTGTTTGAAGGAGGGGTCGTGTTCTTCATCGACCACGATCAGCCCCAGTTCGGGCATAGGGGTGAACACCGCCAGCCGGGTGCCGACGACGATGCGGGCGCTGCCCGCGAAGGCCGCCTTCCAGTGGCGCAGCCGGGCCGCCTCGGACAGTTCCGAGTGCAGGCTAACCAGGGGCACGCCGGGGAAGCGGGCGGCGATGCGCGCCTCCAGCTGGGGCGTGAGGTTGATCTCCGGCACCAGCAGCAGGGCCTGGCGGCCCGCCGCCAGGGTGTCGGCGATCAGGCGCAGGTACACCTCGGTCTTGCCGCTGCCGGTGACCCCGTGCAGCAGCCAGCCGGCAAAGCCCGGCGGCGCGGCGCCCAGGGCGTCGAGGGCGGCCTGCTGGTCGGCGGTCAGCTCCGGCAGGGCCGGGGCGGTAGCGGCCTTGGCCGCCTTGGGCTTGATCGCCCGGGCCTTGGGCGGGTCGGTGCGGCGCAGGGCGGTGGGCAGGGTTTGCAGCATCACTTCGCCGAGGGGCGCCTGGTAGTAGGCGGCGGCGAACTCGCACAGGCGGAACCAGTCCGCCGGCAGGGCCGGCAGGTCGCGCAGGATGCCATCCACCGGCTTCAACTGGTGGCGCGGCAGGTCGCTGTCCTCGCCCACGGCGACGACGATGCCGACCTTGCGCCCGCGCCCGAAGGACACCTTGACCCGGCAACCGACGTCCGCCGCCGTGGCGTCGTCGGCCAGGTAGTCGAAGGTACGGTAGAGGGGTACGTCGAGGGCGACGCGGACTACCGGCACGGCCGTCTCCGTCTGGAGAAACCGTGGGAAAGGCCGCCGCTGCGGGCTTGGCGGAGGTTGTTCACAGAACCTGTGGATAACTCTGTGGGGAAAGGCCGGGAAATCCGGCGAAAGCCCGGTGGGGCAAGGCTTGCTGTCATATTGCCGAAAAAATCGGCAAAATTAAATCCTTTATTTTTCAATGCGTTGGAAGCGCACCCCGGATTTACGTCATAAAACCGTCAACAACGCACCAGTCCTGGGCATGACATGGCGGACTGTGCATAAGTCCGGACTGAAACGACCGTTTTCCTGACGTTTTCATCGCCCTTTTCCCCAGTTTGGTGCCCGGAACCCGAGGGACGGGTTCCGGACACGGGGCAAGGGCGACGCCGGTGTGCTGGTGCGCTTGAGCCTCAGGCGACCTGGCGGCGCCGGCGGCTTTCGGCGTGGACCGTGTCCACCAGGGTCTTGACCACGTCGGGCGGGGTGAACTGGGAGATGCCGTGGCCCAGATTGAAGACGTGGCCGGTGTTGCTCGGCCCCGGGCGGTCGAAGGAGGCCAGCACTTTGACGGCCTCGGCGGCCACCACCTCGGCCGGGGCGAACAGCACCGACGGGTCCAGGTTGCCTTGCAGGGCGACCTTGTCGCCGACGCGGCGGCGGGCTTCGCCCAGGTCGATGGTCCAGTCCAGGCCGACGCCGTCGGCGCCGATGGCGGCGATGGATTCGAGCCACAGGCCGCCGCCCTTGGTGAACACGATCACCGGCACCTTCTCGCCGTCCTTCTCGCGCTTCAGCCCGGCGACGATGCGCTCCAGGTAGCGCAGCGAGAATTCCTGGTAGGCCGCCGCCGACAGGCCGCCGCCCCAGGAGTCGAAGATCATCACCGCCTGGGCGCCGGAATCGATCTGGGCGTTCAGGTAGGCAATCACCGCGTCCGCCGTCACCGCCAGGATGTGGTGCAGCAGGTCGGGGCGGGAGTACAGCATGGTCTTGATCTTGCGGTAGTCGTCGCTGGAACCGCCTTCGACCATGTAGCAGGCCAGGGTGTAGGGGCTGCCGGAAAAGCCGATCAGGGGCACCCGGTTGTTGAGCGCACCGCGGATCTCGGACACCGCGTCCATGACGTACTTCAGCTCGCCGTAGGGGTCCGGCACCTTGAGCGCCTTGATCGCCGCCTCGTCGGCCAGGGGGCGCTCGAAGCGCGGCCCCTCGCCCTCGGCGAAGTACAGCCCCAGGCCCATGGCGTCGGGCACGGTGAGGATGTCGGAAAAGAGGATGGCTGCATCCAGGTCGTAGCGCTCCAGGGGTTGCAGGGTCACCTCGCAGGCCGCCCGGGGGTTTTTGCACAGGTTGAGGAAGCTGCCGGCCTGCTTGCGCGTGGCACAGTACTCGGGCAGGTAGCGGCCGGCCTGGCGCATCAGCCAGACCGGGGTGTACTCGGTGGGCTCACGCAGCAGGGCGCGGAGGAAGGTGTCGTTCTGCGGGCGGGCCATGGGGCACTCCGAAAAGAGGCAAAAGGGGGATTATCCCAAAACCGCCGGGGCGAGACACCGGTTGGGTCAAAAAGGCGGCGGGCCAGGGCCGCCGGCGGACCGGGCGGAAATTACCCCGCCCCGGCAAACCCCGCTCCAGTATTGGCTTTCCAGGCATGTGGCGTGAAGATCGGCCACTGGCGCGGACCTTCCCGTAGGGCTGCCGGAAACCCGCACCAATGCTCGATTTCACCTGCCGGGCAGTCAGCGCCGCCAGAACGCCGGGGAGAGCACCACCAGCAGGGTGAAGATTTCCAGCCGGCCGAGCAGCATGGTGAACGAGCAGATCCACAGTTGCAGGTCGGTCAGCCCGCCGAAGTTGCCCGCCGGGCCGATCTCGTTCAGCCCCGGGCCGGTGTTGTTGATCATCGCCACCACGGCCGAAAAGGCGGTGAGGGGCTCCAGGCCGACCCCCACCAGCAGCATGGTGAGCAGGGCGGTGCTGGCCATGTACATGAAGGCGAAGGCCAGCACGGCGAACAGGATGGGGGAGGGCACCGAGGTGCCGGCCAGGCGCACCGGCACCACGGCGCTGGGGTAGAGGGCGCGCAGGATCTCGCGCTTGACCTGCTTGTAGAGGATCACCGCCCGGATCATCTTGAGGCCCCCGCCGGTGGAGCCGGCGCAGGTGGCGAAGCTGGACAGGAACAGCATCCACAGGGTGGCGAAATGGGGCCACTGGCCGTAGTCCACGGTGGCGAAGCCGGTGGTAGTGGCGATCGACACCACGTTGAAGGCGGCGTGGCGGAAGGCCGTCCAGGCGTCCGGATAGACGCCCCGGGCGAGCAGGAAGAGGGTGATGCCGACCACGCTGCCCAGCATCAGGCCGAGGAACCAACCGGCTTCCGGGTCGTGGCGGTAGGCGCTCAGGGACAGGCGGCGCAGGGCCAGGTAGTGGGTGGCGAAGTTGAGGCCGGCCACCAGCATGAAGACCACCGCCACCGCCTCGATGGCCGGGCTGTTCCAGTAGCCATAGCTAGCGTCGTGGCTGGAATAGCCGCCCAGGCCCAGGGTGGAGAAGCCGTGCATCACCGCGTCCAGCCAGGTCATGCCGGCCCAGCGGTAGGCGCCCACGCACAGGGCGGTGAGCAGCACGTAGACGCCCCACAGGCCCTTGGCCGTCTCGGCGATGCGCGGCGTCAGGTTGCGCTCCTTCATCGGCCCCGGAGTCTCAGCCTTGAACATCTGCCGGCCGCCGATGCCGAGCAGGGGCAGGATCGCCACCGCCAGCACGATCAGGCCCATGCCGCCGACCCAGGCCAGCTGGCAGCGCCACAGGTTGATCGACGGCGGCAGGCCGTCCAGCCCGGAGAGCACCGTGGCGCAGGTGGTGGTGAGGCCCGAGGCTGCCTCGAAATAGGCGCCGGTGAAGCTCATGCCCAGTTGCAGCATCAGGGGCAGGGCGGCGAACACCGGCAGCACCGCCCAGGTCAGTACCACCAGCAGAAAGCCGTCGCGCACCGTCAGCTCGCCGCCGGCCCGACGGGTGGCGAGAAACAACAGGGCGGCGGCGCCCAGCCCCATCCCCAGGCTGGCGCCCAGGGCGCCCAGGGCCCCATCGTCCAGCCCCCAGGACAGGCCCAGGGGCAGCAGCAGGGTGAGGGTGAAGAAGAACAGGATCAGGGAAAACACCCGCAGCACCGGCAGGTAGGGGAACCAGCCCCGGGACTGGCGCGGCCGGGACAGCTCACCGGCGAACAGCAGGCGCAGGCGACGGCGCACCCGGCGCCGCACCGGCTGGCTGGGGGCATCGGCATCGGCGTCGGCGTCGGCGACGGAGGCGGCCGGGCGACGGGGGCGGCCGGCGAGGGTGGCGTCGGTCATGGCGAAGGCGGGGGGCGAGGTTGAGCGGGGAGCGGGGAGCGGGATCAGAGGAAGCCGAAGGCCACCTGGAACAGGCGCACCACCTTGGGCACCAGCTCCTTGCGGGTGCAGAACAGAATGACGTGGTCGCCGGCCTGCACCACCGTGTCGTGGTGGGCCATGATCACCTGGCCGAAGCGGGTTTCCACCTCGTCCTCGGTTTCCACCAGCACCTCGGGGATTTCCATGTTGCGCACCAGGGCGGCCACCGAGACGCCCTCGGGCAGGTCCAGGTCGGCGATGCGCCGGCCCACCACCTTGGAGGTGCGGGCGTCGCCGTGCACCACCAGTTCCAGAGCCTCGGCGGCGCCCCGGCGCAGGCGGTGCACCTGGACCACGTCGCCCTGGCGCACGTGGGCGAGAAAGGCGCCGGCGGACACCTCGGCCGGGGACAGGGCGATGTCGATGGGGCCGCCCTGGACCATGTCGGCATAGACACGGCGGTTGATCAGGGCCAGCACCCGGCGGCTGCCCAGGCGCTTGGCCAGGCTGGCGGCCAGGATGTTGTCCTCGTCGTCGTTGGTCAGGGCCAGGAACAGGTCGGCCTCGGCGATGTTGGCCTGCTCCAACACGTCCTCGTCGCTGGCGCCGCCGCACAACACCAGGGCGTCGTCGAGCCGGTCGGCCACCTCCTCGGCGCGCTGGCGGCTGGCTTCCACCACCGTCACCCGGCAGCGGCCCTGGAGGGCGGCGGCAACCCGGGCGCCGATGTTGCCGGCCCCGGCCACCACCACCTGGCGCACCGGCTGCTCTTCGCGGCGCAGCTCGCGCAGCACCGCCGGCAGGTGTTCGGTGGGGGCGATGAAGAACACCTCGTCTCCCACCTCGATGCGGGTGTCGCCGTCGGGCATCAGGGGCCGGTCACGCCGGTACAGGGCGGCGATGCGGGCGTCGATGTCCGGGGGCAGGTGGCGGCGCATCTCGCGGATCGGGTGGCCCACCAGCAGCCCGCCCTCGTAGGCGCGCACGCCGACCAGGGTCAGCCGTCCCGCGCCGAACTCCAGCACCTGCAAGGCCCGGGGGAATTCCACTAGGCGGACGATGGTGTCGGTGACCTCCTGCTCAGGGCACAGGGCCTCGGTGACGGCGAAGTGCTCCGGGGCGAACAGGCCGGGATCGGCGAAGAAGTCGGCGCTGCGCAGGCGGGCCACCCGGCGCGGCACGTTGAAGCGGCTGTGGGCAAGCTTGCAGGCCACCAGGTTGGCCGGGTCACTGCGGGTCGCCGCCACCAGCAGGTCGGCGTCCCCGGTGCCGGCGGCGTCGAGCACCGCCGGGGTGGCGGCGTCGCCGACCACGGTGCGCAGGTCGTAGCGGTCCTGGAGCAGGACCAGCCGCTCCCGGTCGGTGTCCACCACCGTGATGTCGTTGGCTTCGGACGCCAGGTGCTCGACCAGGCTGGCGCCGACCTGTCCGGCGCCGAGGATGACGATCTTCACGGGGCTCTCCCTCCCAACCCACCCGGTATGCGGGCGTGACGGCCATTGGCGGCCGCTGCGGCAGCCTGTCGGTTTGTTCTTCGCCATGCCGCGAGCCCGGGGCTCGATGCGGCGTGGGTTGCATGGCGCATGTGTGCTGCGGGCGGCGCTGCCGCCCGGCCGCTGGTTCGTTTATTCCTTGCTGCGCCCCACGGGCAGGCCCAGTTGCTTGAGCTTGCGGTAGAGGTGGGTGCGCTCCAGGCCGGTCTGCTCGGCCACCCGGGTCATGTTGCCGCCAGCCACCGCCAGGTGGTGGGCGAAGTAGGCTTTTTCGAAAGCTTCCCGGGCCTCGCGCAGGGGCTCGCCGAAGAGGGCGGCCAGGGCCTGCCCCGGGCCGTCGTTGCCGCTGCTTTCGGCGGTGAGCAGGCGTCCCACCTCCTCGGCGCTGATCTCGTCGTCGAGGGCGGTGAGGGCCAGGTTCTTGACCGTGGCGGAAAGGGCCGACCAGCCGCCGTCGTCGCCGGGCCAGCGCTGCTGGCGCAGCAGGTTGAGGGCGCCGCTGGACAGGCGCTTGTGCGGCACCTCGCCGCGCTCGGCGAGCAAGGTGAGGAGCAGGGTGGCGATCTCGGGCACTTCGTCGCCCCGGTCGGCGAGGGGTGGCAGGGCCAGGCGCACCTCGGCCAAGCGGCTGACCAGGGCCGGGTCCCAGCCGGCCTCGGGCAGGGTGGTGGCGGACTTGCTGCTGGCGGCCACCAGCATCAGCTTGTGGCGCTCCAGCCGGTCCAGGGCGAAGGCCAGGTTCATCTGCTGCAAACGTCCCAGGCTGGGTAGCTCGGGGACGAACAGCAGGCCGCCGGCCACTTCCTGGAGGCGCTCCTGGGTGAGGGGGCCGGATTCGACGGACAGGTCGAGCCAAGGCGCCTGGGGCGCCTGCAAGGTGCGGGCGCAGACTTCGGCCATGCCGCCGGCGGGACAGCGCAGCAGCACCGCCCGGGTGCGGGCGGCGGCCTGCTCCAGGCGCTTGCGGAACTCCTTGAGCAGGGGCACGTGGGCGAAGGCTTCCAGGGTCATCACCGGCTTGGCCGCCGGGGTCTCGTGCTTGAGCACGCGCTTGACCGTAGCCAGCAGCTTTTGCAGGGCGATGGGTTTTTCCAGGAAGTCGGCGGCGCCGAAACGGGTGGCCTCGACAGCGGTATCGATGGTGCCGTGGCCGGACATCATGATCACCGGCATGGTCAGCTGCCCTGCCGCCGCCCATTCCTTGAGCAGGCTGATGCCGTCGGTGTCGGGCATCCAGATGTCGAGCAGCACCAGGTCGGGGCGGCGCTCGGCGCGTGCCCGCCGGGCGGCGGCGGCGTTTTCCGCCAGCAGCACGGCGTGCCCCTCGTCGGCGAGGATTTCGGAGAGGAGCTCGCGGATGCCGACTTCGTCGTCGACTACGAGGATCTGGGCCATGGGAGTACTCGGTTCGTCCAGTTCAGGGGGTCAGGCGGCGGCCGCCAGGGGGATGCGCACCCGGATCAGGGCGCCCCGGGGCGCCCGGTTGGCCAGGGTCACGTCGCCACCGTGCTCGTCGGCGATCTTGCGCACGATGGCCAGGCCCAGGCCGGTACCCTTGGCCTTGGTGGTGGTGTAGGGCTCGAAAGCCCGGGCCAGGACCTCGGCGGGGAAGCCGCAGCCGTTGTCGGCCACCACCAGTTCGGCGTAGCGGCCGGCGATAGTGGTGCTCAGTTCGATGCGCGGCGCCGGAGGCGGTTCGGCGGGAGAATCGCCCCCCGCTCCGCTATCCGGCGCCGCCGGGTCGCCCAGGCCCTCCACCGCATCCTGGGCGTTGCGCAACAGGTTGTGGATCACCTGGCGCAGTTGGGTGGCATCCCCCAGCACCGGCGGCAGGTCCGGGGCCAGCTCGGCCACCACCGGGGCCTGGGAGGCCTCGTAGAGGCCCAGCACCTCGCCCACCAGGGCATTCAGGTCGAGGGGTTTCAGTTCCGGCGGCGGCAAGCGGGCGTAGTCGCGGAAATCGTCCACCATGTGCTTCATCGCCTGAACCTGGTTGATGATGGTAGTGGTGGAACGTTGCAGCAGTTCGGCGTCGCCGTTGCCCAGCTTGTCGGCAAGCTTGAGTTGCAGGCGCTCGGCGGACAGCTGGATGGGGGTGAGGGGATTCTTGATCTCGTGGGCCAGACGCCGCGCCACTTCGCCCCAGGCGGCGGCGCGCTGGGCGGCGATGAGCTGGCTGACGTCGTCGAACACCACCACGTAGCCACCGCCGGACGCGGCCGGCAGGGATGAGCCGCGCACCAGCAGGATGCGGTGGGCGCCGTCGGCGCCGACCATGTTCACTTCCCGCTGCCAGTCCTCGTCCGGATGGGCGGCGAAGGATTCCCGGATGGCCTGGACGTATTCCCCCAGGCGCGGCCAATCTTCCGCCGCTACGCCGATCAGCCCGACCAGGTCGTCGCCGAGGATGTGGCCGGCGCCCTGGTTGGCGGCGTGCAGGACGAAGCGGCGGTCGAAGGCCAGCACCCCGGCGGACAGGTTGCCGAGGATTTCTTCCAGATAGGCCCGGGCCGATTCCAGTTCCGCCCGGTGCCGCTCGGTGTCGCGCCGGGCGTCGTCGAGCTGGCGGGTCATGCGCGAGAAGGATTGGGTCAGCACCCCCAGCTCGTCGCGGCTGTAGATGGCCTGGCGCGGCGTGAAGTCGCCGGCGGCCACCGCCTGGGTGCCTTCGGCCAGGATCGAGAGAGGCGCCGATAGGCGCCGGGCCAGGACGAAGGCCAGGGCGATGGCGCCGAGCAGGGCGAGCAGCAGGGTCAGGGTCAGGGACAGGGCATACAGCCGGGTCAGGCCGGAGCGGGCCAGGGCCAGCTCCTGGTAGTCCCGGTACACCGCCTGGACCGCGTCGGCGTTGGCCGCCAGGGCGTTGGGCACCGGCTGGGTGAACTGCACGTAGCGCGGCTCCTCGCCCAGGTGGAAGGTGTTGATCGGCAGCACGATGCGCAGGGTCAGGTCCTGGCCGCTTTCCCCTTCCACCTCGGCCGTGCCCCGGTTAAGGCGGGCCTGCTTGAGCTGGGAAGGGGAGGGCAGGCTGGGCAGCAGGTTGGCCAGGCCGGCTGAGGACGAGGCCAGCAGCTGGCCCTGGGGGGTGACGAGCAGGGCGGTGTCTGCATCCACCTGCTCGCGCAGCCGATTGAGCATCACCCGGCGCTGGGCATCGGGGCGGTCCGCCAGTTCCTGGACGGCGGCGCGGCCCCGAGCGGAGAACTCGGCGAGGCGCGTATCGAGGGCGGAACGGCCCAGGTTGAGGCCGGCCTCCAGGGCTTTTTCCACCCGCACATCGAACCAGCTCTCGATGCTCTTGGTGACGAAGCGCACCGACACCCCATAGACCAGGGCCCCGGGCACCACCGCCATCAGGCCGAAGAACAGCACCAGACGCAGCTTGAGCTTGGAGCCGAACACCTGGGCCCGGTGCTCCCGGGCCAGTTGGGCGATTTGCCACACCACCAGTCCGACCAGGCTCAGGGCCACCACCAGGTTGCCCACCAACAGCCAGGGGTACTGGCGAGTGAACAAGGGGGTGTTGCCCGAGGCCAGGGTGAGCAGCAGCAGCAGGAAGCCCCCCAAGGCGGCGGCGGCGGCGATCAACAGCTTCATCGCGTCTCGCTCGGCAGGGCCGGGGGGACGAAGGACCAGCGCACCCAGTCGGAGGTGAGGGTCCAGTCCCGGTTGGCCAGGGCGCTGATCTGGAACGGCTTGGGCAGCTGGGAGGTATCCAGGCGCAGGCGCAGGGCGGCCTCGTAGGTCTCGCCCGGGCGCAGCTGGTGGCGGTCCAGCACCGGCCACTGGCGCAGGCGGGAAAGCAGGCGCAGGGCGTCGTCCAGGGTGGCGAAGCTCTGGTGCAGGGCGCCCACGGACAAGCGGTACTGGCGGGTCAGGGCGTGGTAGGAGAGGCGGAAGGTCTGGCTGCGGCTGGCCACGGTTTCGTCGAGCCACCACCAGCGCCGCCGGGTCACCTCGAAGTCGATGACGAAGGGCAGCACCACGCCCCGGGTCGCGGCTTCTTCAAGACGGGCGGGCAGCTCGAAGGCGAAGTCGGCGGACAGGACGTAGCCGTCGTCCCCGGCGCTCAGGGCCGGCTGGCGGATTTCAATTTCCGCCGCCGCTGCCGGCAGGACGGCGAGGCAGCACCAGGCGAGCAGGGCCAGCAGCGGCCCGGCGAAGCGGCGCCGCCAGCCGGCATCCCCGCGGCGGGGGTCACAGCGGTTTGTGCAGGAGGGCGTAATAGAAGCCATCGTGGTCGGGGCCGGGCAGCCAGGTTTCCTCGTGGAGCAGCACCGCCTGGCCCTGGATGGCAGGATCGGCAAGGAACGCGGCGATTTGTCCGGTGTTTTCCTCGGGGAAGACGGAGCAGGTGGCGTAGAGCATTTTTCCGCCCCGGGCCAGGGTCGGCCATAGGGCGCGCAGGATTTCGCCCTGGGTGCGGGCGAACGAGGCGAGGTCCTCGGGGCGGCGCAGCCATTTGCTGTCGGGGTGGCGGCGGGCCACGCCGGAGGCGGAGCAAGGCACGTCGGCCAGGATGCGGTCGAAGGGCTTGCCGTCCCACCAGCGCGCCGTGTCGCGGCAATCCGCCGCCTTCACCGCTGCCGCCAGGCCCAGGCGCTCCAGGTTCTGCTCGATGCGTTGGCAGCGCTCCGGGGAAACGTCCAGGGCGAGCAGGCGCACGTCGGCCAGTTCCAGGATATGGGCAGCCTTGCCCCCCGGGGCCGCGCAGGCGTCCAGGATGCGCTGGCCGGCGGCCAGTTCCAGCAGGTGGGCGGCGCGTTGGGCGCCCGGGTCCTGCACCGACACCAGGCCTTCGGCAAAGCCCGGAATGTCCTGGACCGGCCGGGGTCGCGCCAGGGCCAGGCCCTCGGCGCCGACGGGCGTGCTCGGGCAATCCGCCGCCGCCAGCCGCTCCGCCATCTCCGCCACCGCGGCGCGGCGGCGGTTGACCCGCAGGGCCATGGGCGGCGCCAGATTGGCGGCGACGAGCAGCTCCTGCCAGCGGTCCGGATACGCCAGACGCAGCTTGTCGCGCCACCAGGCCGGGTGCCAGGTCTGGGCATCCTCGTTGCCGGCCAGGGCCTGAGCGAGCCGTTCGCGGCGGCGCAGGGCATTGCGCAGCACCCCGTTCACCAGGGCGCGGAAACGTCCGCCAGCCAGGTGGCCGGCTGCTTCCACCGCCTGGTCCACCGTCGTGTGGTTGTCCTCGGGCTCCGCCGCCAGACGGTACAGGGCGAGCAGCAGCAGAGCATGGATATCTTCGCTGGGTAGCGGGCGTTCGAGCAGCTCACCCAGGATGGCGTCGCCGATGCCGTAACGGCGCAGGGTCCAGTAGATCATGTCCTGGGCCTGGGCCCGCACCGTGCCGGTGACGTCCCGCCCCCGGGGCACGGGCACGCCGCGCCCGAGCAGTTCGGCCAGGCTGCGCCCGGCGAGCACGCCGGCCACCACGGGCACGGCCAGCAGAAAAGCGGTGGCCAGGGCGTCGGCCGGCGGCCAGGGAGGTAGCCGCAGCGGCGCGGAATCGGTTCTGGGGCGACCGGGAGCCTGCGGGCGCGACGGAGCGGAACGGGACGGCGAACCGGCATAGGCCGGGGAACGGGTGGGACGTTTGAGCATGGGGGCAGTTTAGCATGCCCCTATGCCCGTCCCGCCCAGGCCGGCGGCCTGATTGGGCGGGTTTGCGGGGATAATCCGGGCCATGCCGCGCTCCTTTCCCCGCCCTCGAATCCGCCCCTCCCTCCGGGCGCTGACCTGTGCCGTTCTCTTTCTGCTGTCGCCTCCGGCGGCCCTGGCCTGGAACGGCGCCGGGCACCGTCTGGTGGCCGCCATCGCCTGGCAGCACCTGGACCCCGCCGCCCGCGGCGAAGCGGTCCGTCTGCTGCGCCATCACCCGGACTGGCCGCGCTGGAGTGCTGGCAACACCGGCCTGGACGATTCCGGGCTCAGCGCCTTCATCGCCGCCTCCACCTGGGCCGACGAGTTGCGCCGCACGGCACCGCGCCACGAGCATTCGCCCGCCAAGGCCGATGGCAGCGCCGTTCTCGATCCGGCGGATGGCAGCGCCCATGGCGACTGGCACTATCTGAACCGCCCCCTCGACGCCCGCGGCCGGCTGCATTCCGGCACCCTGGGTGGCAACCTCGACCAGGCTCTGGAACAGCTGCCACGCGTTCTCGCCGATCCGACGCAATCCGACCTTCGCCGCGCCCATGCCCTGGCCTGGCTGATCCATCTGGTGGGCGACGCCCACCAGCCCCTGCACACCGTCACCCGGCTCAACCCCGATGGCGACGATGCCGGGGGCAACGGCCTGACCATCCACGACCCGAGCCATCCCCGCCTGACCCAGCAATCCCTGCACGCCTGGTGGGACGACCGCCCCGGTCCACCCTGGCTGCGCGGCGATAAACTGCTCGTCCGGGCTGCTCGGTTGGACGAGGCCACCCCGGCCACCCCTCAGCGCACGCCCATCGAGTGGCTACGCGAGGCCCAGCAACTTGCCCGCACCGTCGCTTACCGGGACTTGGGTTCCGAGCCCATCACCTTGGACGACGCCTATCGCAGCGCCGCCCAACGCACCGCCGACCGCCAGATCGTGGCCGCCGGACGTCGCCTAGCCACCTGGCTCGATGCCTTGCTCCTGATCCGCTGACAATGTTTCACGTGGAACATTGAGGCAGGGTTTTGTCCCCCGATGTTTCACGTGAAACAAAAACCCCGGCACAAGGCCGGGGCGAATAGGGAAGAAGAGGAGGCTTCACCGCCCCGCCAACTGCCGCAACCGTGCAATGCGTTCCTCGGTAGCCGGATGGGTGCGGAACAGACCGGCCAGCCCTTCACCGGAAAGGGGATTCATGATCATCATCTGGGCGGTTTCCGGATGGGCTTCAGCGGTCGCCATGGGAATGCCTCGGGCGTAGGCGTCGATCTTGGCCAGGGCATCGGCCAGGGCCAGGGGGTCGCCGCTGATCTCGGCGCCGCCGCGGTCGGCTTCGAATTCCCGGGCGCGGGAAATAGCCATCTGGATCAGGGACGCCGCCAAGGGCGCCAGCAGGGCCACCGCGATGCCGGCGATAGGATTGGCCGGACGGCCTTCACTGTCGCGCCCGCCGAAGAACACGGCGAAGTTGGCCAGGGCGGAGATGGCGCCAGCCATGGTGGCGGAGATGGTCGAGATGAGAATGTCCCGATGGCGCACGTGGGCCAGTTCGTGAGCCATCACGCCGCGCAGCTCGCGGGCCGAGAGCATTTGCAGGATGCCGGTGGTGGCGGCTACGGCGGCATTCTCAGGGTTGCGCCCGGTGGCGAAGGCGTTGGGCTGGGCCTCGTTGATGATGTACACCCGGGGCATGGGCAGGCCGGCACGGCCCGCCAGTTCCTTGACCATGTTGTAGAGGTAGGGGCTGGTGGTCTCGTCCACCTCCTGGGCGTCGTACATCTTCAGGACCATCTTGTCCGAGAACCAGTACGAGAACAGGTTCATGGCGCCGCCGAAGAGCAGCGCCAGGACCATCCCCTGCTTGCCGCCGATGAGACCGCCGATCACCCCGAACAGGGCGATGATGGCCGCCATCAGGACGGACGTTTTCAACCAGTTTCCAAACATGTGCAATCTCCTTGATTTGGGCGACCGTAGGGTCGGCGGATCATCCGGGGATCATTCAATAAATGGGGCCTTCGCCCGGGCTTTCAAGCCTGGGGCAGGGCGAAGCGGTCGCCGGCGGCAATACGGAAGCCGGCCAGGAACTGTTCCGCCGGTAGGCGCTTGCCACCGGGTTTTTGCAGTTCGGTGAGCAGCAGCCCGCCCTCGCCGCAGGCCACCAGAATGCCGTCCTTGCCGGCGGACAGAACCGTGCCCGGTATTGCAGCCTCGGCCATCTCCACATCCCGGGCGCCCCAGACCTTGAGGGGGGCGCCGGCTAGTTCGGCGGTGGACCCGGGGAAGGGATCGAAGGCGCGCACCTGGCGCTGCAAGTCAGCCGCCGGCCGGGCGAAGTCCAGGGGCGCTTCGCTCTTGGCCAACTTGGCGGCGTACGTCACCCCGGCCTCGGGCTGGGGTTCGGCGGGCAGGGGGCCGGCCGTCAGGCGGCCAAGAGTTTCCACCGCCAGCCGGGCGCCCAGGGCAGCCAGCTTGTCGTGCAGGCGACTGGCGTTGTCGTCGCCGGCAATCGGCAGGGCCGCCCGGGCCAGCACCGGGCCGGTGTCCAGTCCAGCCTCCATCTGCATGATGCACACCCCGGTCTCGTCGTCGCCGGCCAGAATCGCCCTATGGATCGGAGCCGCGCCGCGCCAGCGGGGCAGTAGCGAAGCATGGATGTTGATGCAGCCCAGCCGGGGCAGGTCGAGGACCGCCTG
Source organism: Oryzomicrobium sp. (assembly GCF_036820405.1). Taxonomy (NCBI): domain Bacteria; kingdom Pseudomonadati; phylum Pseudomonadota; class Betaproteobacteria; order Rhodocyclales; family Rhodocyclaceae; genus Oryzomicrobium; species Oryzomicrobium sp. The sequence continues at coordinate 108,472 of NZ_DAISLS010000004.1, read as the reverse complement.
GGGCAGGATCAGGCCGTAGGCCGCCACCACCATCACGTCGGCACCGGCCGCGGCGACCCGCGCCTGGGCATCGGCATCCTTGAGGGTGAGGGGCTGGAACACCGGTAGGCCGTGAGCCTCGGCCAGCTTCTTGACCGGCGAGGGCTGCAGGGCCAGGCCCCGGCCGGCGGGGCGATCGGGCTGGGTCAGTACCAGGGGGACGTCGAACCCGGCGGCAAGGATCGCCTCCAGGGCGACGGCGGCGAATTCCGGCGTACCGGCAAAGGCAACACGCATGGTTTCTCCTGCGGAGGTGACGGCCTCCACCTGTGGATAGTTTTGTGAATAAGGCGGGGAAAAGCTGTGACAAAAAGTATCCGCCCGCCTTGCGCGGGCGGTCTGCGGCGCCCCGCTAGCGCGGGGCGCCCGGCCTTTGCGTCAGGCGGTGATGCGGGCCTGCTTGGCCAGCTTGGAGCGGATGCGCTCCTGCTTGAGGCGGGAGAGATGGTCCACGAAGACCTTGCCGTTGAGATGGTCGATCTCGTGCTGCACGCACACTGCCAGCAGGCCGTCGGTATCGAGGCTGCATTCCTGGCCGTCCAGATCCAGGTAGCGCACGGTCACGGTGGCGGCACGCTCCACCTTGTCGTAGATGCCGGGCACCGACAGGCAGCCTTCCTCGTAAACCTGGTGGCCGTCGGCGACGACGATCGTCGGATTGATCAAGGTAAGCAATTCATCCCGGGTTTCGGAGATATCGATGACGATGAGCCGTTTATGCACATTCACCTGGGTCGCCGCCAGGCCGATGCCCGGGGCCTCGTACATGGTTTCGGCCATGTCGGCAGCCAGCCGGCGAATGTCGTCGTCAATATTCTCGACGGGAGCGGCGATTTTCGTCAGTCGGGGATCGGGGTAGCGCAAAATGGGTAGAAGGGCCATGGCAAGCTTGCTCCGGGCAGGGAATGGGGGCAGAATCGGCACAGACTCGGCGCCCGGCACCAGGGGGAAAAATAACGGTTGCGGCTGGGAACGGGGCGGTTTGCGCGGTCGTCCGCGCGGTTGATCCGGTTTGCACCATGATCGGCCGAAAACCGCCGCCTCCGGTTCGGGACGTCCGCCCCGCGTTTGCAGGGCCCCACGCCTTTCGGCCAAATCCGCCGTTCTCAAGGAACCGCTCGATGAAACGAATTATAGCCGCCCTGACGCTGGGGATGATCGCGGCCACCGCTTCGGCCCAGGCCACCGCTCCCCTGACCCTGGCCGACGGCGCCCCCGACCGGCACGTGGTGGTCAAGGGCGACACCCTGTGGGGCATCTCCGGCAAGTTCCTGCAGCAGCCCTGGCGCTGGCCGGAAATCTGGCGGCTCAACAAGGATGAGGTGAAGAACCCGCACCGCATCTACCCGGGCGACATCATCGTGCTGGGCAAGGGCGCCGACGGCCGGCCCCAGCTGATCCTGGCCCGGCGCATCGGCGAGGGCGGCAGCACGGCGCCCAAGACCCTCAAGCCCACCACCTACATCACCAACACCAAGGACGCCATCCCGAGCATTCCGCCCCGGGAGATCGAGCCCTTCTTATCCAAGCCGATGGTGGTGACTGCCGACAGCCTGACCGAGGCGCCGCGCATCATCGCCCCCCAGGAAGGGCGGGTCATGCTCGGCGGAGGCGACAGCGCCATCGTCAGCGGCATCCCCGAAGGCAAGCACCAGTGGCTGATCTACCGCCCTGGCAAGAAGCTGATCGATCCGGACACCAAGGAGCTGCTCGGCTACGAAGCCATCTACCTGGGCACCGCCCGGGTGCGCAAGGAAGGTGAGCCGGCAGTGGTCGACATCGTCACCGCCAACCAGGAAGTGGGCCGCGGCGACCGGCTGACCCCCTACGTCGAGCCGGACATCATCACCTACGCCCCTCGGGGCCCCGAGGCCAACGTCTCGGCCAAGGTCGTGGCGATCTATGGGGGCCTGGCCCAGGCCGGGCGCTACTCCATGATCGTGCTCAACAAGGGCAGCCAGGACGGCCTCGCAGTGGGCCACGTGCTCGCCCTCTACCGCAGCACCCAACTGGTCCAGCAACGCAACGAGGCCGGACGCAAGGAGACGGTGGAAATCCCCGAGAACCGCAACGGGCTGGCCTTCGTCTTCCGCGTCATGGACCGGGTGGCCTACGCCCTGGTGCTCGACGCCACTCTGCCCGTCGAGGCCAACGACACCCTGCGCAACCCCTGACCCGGAGCGTGCCATGGCCGACGCCACCCTGGCGGCATGGCTGCGGCTGACCCTGGCCCCCGGGGTCGGTCCCAAGACCCAGCGTGACCTGCTGGGGGCCTTCGGCGGGCCGGAGGCGGTTTTCGCCGCCGGATTCGCCGTGGTCGCCCGGGTGGCCGGCGACCCGGTGGCGCGGCAGCTGTTCGACAGCGACAACGCCGCCGCCGTGGACGCCGCCTTGGCCTGGAACGAGCAGCCGGGCAACGCCTTGGTCACCCTGGCCGACCCGGACTACCCCCGGGCCCTGCTCGACACCCCCGATCCACCGAGCCTGCTCTATGTAAAAGGCGACGCCGGCCTGCTCAACACCCCGTCCCTGGCCATCGTCGGCGGACGCAATGCCACGCCCCAGGGGCTGCGCGACGCCGAAGCCTTCGCCGCCCACCTGGCGGGGCAGGGCATCACCGTCGTCAGCGGGCTGGCCCTGGGCATCGACGGCGCCGCCCATCGGGGCGCCCTGGCGGCGGAAGGCCCCACCGTGGCGGTGGTCGGCACCGGCGCCGACCGCATCTACCCGGCCCAGCACCGGGAACTGGCCCGGCTGGTGGCCGCCCGGGGCGCGGTGATCAGCGAATTCCCCCTGGGCATGCCGCCCCTGGCCCACAACTTCCCGCGCCGCAACCGCCTCATCGCCGGGCTGTCGGCCGGCTGCCTGGTGGTCGAGGCGGCTCTGGAAAGCGGCTCCCTGATCACCGCCCGGCTGGCCGGAGAACTGGGCCGGGAAGTGTTCGCCGTGCCCGGCTCGATCCACTCGCCCCTGGCCAAGGGCTGCCACCGCCTGATCAAGGACGGGGCCAAGCTGGTGGACGACGCCGCCGACATCCTGGAAGAACTGCGCTGGCCGGCCCACGCTGCCGCAACGCCCAGCGCCACAGCCCTCCAGGCTTCCCCTTCCGCCCCGCCGGCAGACGACAACCCACTCCTGGCCGTTCTGGGCCACGGCCCCGCCACCCTGGACGAGCTCGTGGAACGGCTGGCCGGCGGGGGCGCAAACTTGACGGGCGAGGGGGTTCTTGCGATGCTGGGGACGCTGGAACTGGACGGACGCATCGCGCGCCTGCCCGGCGGGCGCTACCAGCGCCTGGCCTGACCCCACCCGGGGCCAGCACCACCAGCGCGCAATCCCCCCGCAGCTTCCAGCAGCGCCTCGTATCACCGCACCACGTCACGACCCAGCCATGTTCGATATCCTCGTCTATCTCTTCCAGCACTACATGGAGTTCAGCGCCCGCCCGGAACCCGGGACCCTGGCCAAGAAGCTCTCGGCGGTGGGGTTCGAACAGGGCGAAATCGATGAAGCCCTGGCTTGGCTGAACGGGCTCAACGAGCAGGACGACCACGCCGTCGCCGATCCGGCCGGCACCACCCCGCACCGGGTGTTCACCACCGAGGAGCAGCAACGCCTGGGCACCGAATGCCTGGGCTTCCTGCTGTTCCTGGAAAACTCCCGCATCGTCTCCCCGTTCCAGCGCGAGATTATCCTGGAGCGCGCCACCGCCTTGGCTGGCGGTGAGGAGGGCATGTCCCTGCCCGAGTTCAAGGTGATCGTGCTGATGGTGCTGTGGAGCCAGTCCGTGGAGCTCGACACCCTGCTGATCGAGGCCCTGCTGACCGACCCCGAGGACGAGGTCCTGCACTGACCTGACCGTGCCGGGCGGGCTCGCCGCCCCCCGCGCGCGCCGCATCCCTCGCGGTTCCCGCGCCCCCGCAGCGGGTCCGGGATTCCCTCCGCCATCCCCTGCCGTTTCCCCCGCCTGAGGCCCCTTGCCGCCGGTTCCGGTTGCCAGCCCCCAGGCGGCCGCATATCATCGGCCGCAATTTCGCCGTTTACGGCTCACCGAACCCCCGTGGCCCGGCCATCGCCGCCGGGCCCGCACCCGAAGGTCCCCCCATGGGCAAAAAGCTGATCATTGCCGAGAAACCCTCCGTCGCCAACGACATTGCCCGGGCGCTGGGCGGGTTCACCAAGCACGACGACTACTTCGAATCCGAGGACGCCGTCATCTCGTCGGCCATCGGCCACCTGCTCGAACTGACCCTGCCCGAAGGCGTCGAGGTCAAGCGCGGCAAATGGTCCTTCGCCCACCTGCCGGTGATCCCGCCCCACTTCGAGCTGAAGCCGATCGAAAAGACCGAATCGCGCCTCAAGCTCCTCACCAAGCTGATCAAGCGCAAGGACGTGGACAGCCTGGTGAACGCCTGCGACGCGGGGCGCGAAGGGGAGCTGATCTTCAACTACATCGCCCGCCACGCCAAGACCGACAAGCCGGTGCAGCGGCTGTGGCTGCAATCCATGACGCCCCAGGCGATCCGCGACGGCTTCGCCAAGCTGCGCAGCGGCGAGGAGATGAACGGCCTGCGCGACGCCGCCGTGTGCCGCTCCGAATCCGACTGGCTGGTGGGCATCAACGGCACCCGGGCGATGACCGCCTTCAACTCCAAGACCGGCGGCTTCCACCTCACCACCGTCGGCCGGGTGCAGACCCCGACCCTGGCCATCGTGGTCGAGCGTGAAAAGGCCATCCGCGCTTTCAAGCCCCGGGACTACTGGGAAGTGGACGCCGACTTCGCCGCCCAGGCCGGCAGCTACGCCGGCAAGTGGTTCGACGAGACCTTCAAGAGCAAGGACCAGGACGACGAGCACGCCCGGGCCGACCGCATCTGGAACGCCGCCCAGGCCGAGGCCATCCGCGCCGCCTGCCAGGGCCAGAACGGCCAGGTGAGCGAGGAGTCCAAGCCCGAGACCCGCCTCTCGCCGCTGCTCTTCGACCTGACCAGCCTGCAACGCGAGGCCAACAGCCGCTTCGGCTTCTCGGCCAAGGCCACCCTGGGCCTGGCCCAGGCCCTCTACGAAAAGCACAAGGTCCTGACCTACCCCCGGACCGACTCCCGCTACCTGCCGGAGGACTACCTGGCCACGGTCAAGGCCACCCTGGCCATGCTCACCGGCGACGACCTGGGCAAGGGCCACGACGAAGCCCTGATCCACCGCTTCAGCCCCCACGCGCGCAAGATCCTGCACGCCGACTGGGTCAAGCCGAACAAGCGCATCTTCAACAACGCCAAAGTCTCCGACCACTTCGCCATCATCCCCACCCAGGCCGCGCCCAAGCACCTCTCCGAGCCGGAGCAGAAGCTTTACGACCTGGTGGTGAAGCGCTTCCTGGCGGTGTTCTTCCCCGCCGCCGAATACCTGGTCACCACCCGCATCACCCGGATCAATGGCGGTGGCGCCACCCACGCCTTCAAGACCGAGGGCAAGATCCTCACCCAGCCCGGCTGGCTGGCCATCTACGGCAAGGAAGCCGCCGGCGAGGACGACGCCACCCTGGTGCCGGTGACTGCCGGCGAGACCGTGGCCACCGAGGAGGTGCGCATCAAGGCCACCCAGACCCGCCCGCCGGCGCGCTATTCCGAAGCCACCCTGCTGTCGGCCATGGAAGGCGCCGGCAAGATGGTGGACGACGAAGAACTGCGCGCCGCCATGGCCGGCCGCGGCCTGGGCACCCCGGCCACCCGCGCCCAGATCATCGAGAACCTGATCGCCGAAAACTACCTGCTGCGCGAAGACCGGGTGCTGCTGCCCACCGCCAAGGCCTTCTCCCTGTTCACCCTGCTCAACGGCCTGGGCGTGGCCGAACTGACCGCGCCGGAACTAACCGGCGAATGGGAATGGAAGCTGGCGCGCATGGAGCGGGGCGACCTCTCCCGGGCCGCGTTCATGGACGAAATCACCGAGATGACCCGGCGCATCGTCGAACGGGCCAAGTCCTACGAGGCGGACACCATCCCCGGCGATTTCGGCGAGCTGGCCACCCCCTGCCCGCGCTGCGGCGGCAAGGTGAAGGAGACCTACAAGAAGTTCCAGTGCACCGCCTGCGACTTCGCCCTGTGGAAGATCGTCGCCGGCCGCCAGTTCGAACCGGCCGAGATCGAGACCCTGCTGGAAAAGCGCGAGGTCGGCCCCCTGATCGGCTTCCGCAACAAGATGGGCCGGCCCTTCGCCGCCGCCGTCAAGCTCAACGACAAGCTGGAGCCGGAGTTCGACTTCGGCAACGGCCCGGCGGGAGAAGAGGGTGGCGACGCCCCGGTGGACTTCTCCGGCCAGGAACCCCTGGGCACCTGCCCCAAGTGCAAGAGCCGGGTGTTCGAGCACGGCAACGCCTACGTCTGCGAAAAGAGCGTCGGGCCGGAACGCACCTGCGACTTCCGCTCCGGCAAGATCATCCTGCAACAGCCGGTGGACCGGGAGCAGATGAACAAGCTGCTGGCCACGGGCAAGACCGACCTGCTCAAGGACTTCGTCTCGGCCCGCACCCGGCGCAAGTTCTCGGCCTTCCTCAAGGTCGGCACCGACGGCAAGGTGGGCTTCGAGTTCGAGGCCAAGGCGCCCAAGGCCCCGAAAGCCGCCGCCAAGGCCCCGGCGAAGAAGGCACCCGCCAAGGCCGAAGGCTGACGCGGCTCTCCAGCCACCCCCGCTGAAACCCCGCGCCAGTCGCGGAGTTTCAGCCACGCGCCCCGCTCAGTGAAGCGGGGCGCGGCGTTTCAAGGGGTCGGTTTCAGGAGGGCCATCCGCCAGACAGGCAGGGAAAGGCCGGCCAGCGCCTAGGAGCGCACCGGCGCGGCGCCGGGCAGGCCCTGGCTGACGCAGGCCAGCACGGCGGCCTTGACCGCGTCCAGGGCCGGCGGGCGGGGGAAGGTGACGCGCCACACCAGACCGACGCGGCGGAAGGCCTCGGCGCCCGCGCCGGCCACGTCCTCGGCGAAGGGCAGCACCTTCACCAGGGGCTCCTTGTCGCGCAGCGGGTCGGCGGCGGTGGACGGCATCACCGCCACCCCGGCGCCGGAAGCGACCATGTGGCGGATGGTTTCCAGGGAGCTGCCCTCCAGGGTGCCGCCTTCGCCACCCTCGCCGGTGCCGTGGGGGCAGGCTTCCAACACCTGGTCGCGGAAGCAGTTGCCCTGGCCGAGCAGCAGCAGGTGCTCGCCACTCAACTCGCCGCGCCCCACCGATTCGCGCGTGGCCCAGGGGTGGTCGGCCGGCACCACCACACGGAAGGGCTCGTCATAGACCGGCTGGGCCACCAGGCCCGGCTCGTTGAACGGCGCACCCACCGGCAGGGCGATGACGATCACGTCCAGCTCGCCGCGCTTCAGGGCCGGGATCAGGTGGCCGGTGAAATCTTCCTTGAGGAACAGGGGCATCTCCGGCGCCCGCTCGTGCAGGGCGGGGATCAGGGGGGGCAGCAGGTAGGGGGCGATGGTGTAGATCACCCCCAGGCGCAACGGGCCCTTGAGCGGGTCCTTGCCCTGGTTGGCCAGTTCTTCGAGCTTGAGGGCCTCGGCCAGCACCCGTTCGGCCTGGTCCACCAGCCGCTGGCCCACCTCGGTGATGCGGATTTCCGTGGCATTGCGCTCGAACAACAACACTCCGAGGCGTTCCTCCACCTTCTTGATGGCCACCGACAGGGTCGGCTGGGAGACGCGGCAGGTGGCAGCGGCGCGGCCGAAGTGGCGTTCCCGGGCCAGGGCGACCAGGTAGCGCATGTCGGTGAGAGTGAGCATGGCAGTCCTTTCGGCAGGTGGTCTCATAGGATGATTCTATAGCAATTATCCCGACATTCAATTTGAACAATAAATGACCGCTGCCTATCATCGACTCAACGATCGATGGAGCAACGCTATGAACCAATCCGCCCAACCCAGCGCCAGCCGCCTTCCGCGCCTTCAACAGTTCGCCCAGTGGGCCGGCACCTGGCTCGATGCCCCGCTGCCCACCGCCGCCCAGGCGTTCATCGCCGTCCCCAGCCGTTGAGGTTCGCCATGCCGCCCACCGCCGTCATTGACTCCATCCCCGCTCCCGTTCCCGCCGCCGTCCTCGCCGTCGCGCCGCGCCGCATCCTGGGCCTGGCCCTCTGGCTCGTCGGCGCCGGCCTGTTGGCAGTCCAGGGCGGCGCCTGGCTGCTGGCGTGGCTGGCCGAGCGGCCCATGGTCGGCGCCGCCCTGCGCGACGGCACCCTGGCGGCCCTGGCCACCGCCGCCGGCACATTGCCGGTGCTGTTCGCCCGGCGCCTGCCGGAAGCGGCCCACGACGGCCTGCTCGGCTTCGGCGCCGGGGTGATGCTCGGCGCCACCGCCTTCTCCCTGGTGCTGCCCGGCCTGGAATCGGCCAAAGCCCTGGGCCACGGCCCCTGGGGCGCCGGCACCCTGGTGGCCTTCGGCCTGGTCGGCGGCGCCCTGCTGCTGCTCGCTCTGGAGCGGATCATCCCCCACGTGCATTTCGACCAGGCCGAGGACGACATAGCCAAAATCAGCGCCAACGCTGCCGGCGCCGCCCGGGTGGCCAATCCCCAAGTGCAGCGGGTGATGCTGTTCGTTCTGGCGGTGACCCTGCACAACCTGCCCGAAGGCCTGGCCATCGGCGTCGGCCACGGCGGCAGCGAGGCCGGCGCCACCGCCCTGGCCATGGGCATCGCCCTCCAGGACATTCCGGAAGGCTTCGTGGTGGCCATGGCCCTGGCCAGCGTCGGGGTGGGGCGGGGCTGGGCAGCGGTGGCCGGCATCGCCAGCGGCCTGGTGGAACCGGTGATGGCGGCGGTGGGCGCCGCCGTGGTGGGCAGCGCCGCCATGGCTCTGCCCTGGGGGCTGGCCCTGGCCGGCGGCGCCATGCTGTTCGTAATCAGCCACGAAATCATCCCCGAATCCCACCGCCGCGGCCGGGAAACTCTGGCCACCCTGGGCCTGGTGGACGGCTTCGCGGTGATGATGCTGCTCGACACCGCCCTGGGCGCCTGACCCAGCGAGGGCAGGGTAGGAGAGGCAAAAGGGCCGGACTTGCTCCGGCCCCTCAGTGAAACGCCGCGCCAGGACTCGATCCTGGCGCGGTGTCGTTGCAGACCCGCATGGATGCTCGCTCTCCAGGGCAGATGCCCGGAAAGCAAGGCGGGGCGCGGAGTTTGATTTTGGCGAAAAGAGCAGGGCAGGGGAGGAGGAAGGGCGCGCCCCTCCCGGATCAGCCCTGGATCGCCGCCAGTTCGGCCTCGCCCAGCCAGCGCCACTCGCCCTCGGGCAGATCGTCGGGCAGGGCGAGGCCGCCCACCGCCACCCGGCACAGGGCCTCGACCCGGTTGCCGGCGGCGGCCACCATGCGCTTCACCTGGTGGTACTTGCCCTCGGTGATGGTCAGCAGCAGCACCGTGGGCTCCACCAGCTCGGCGCCGGCGGCCTGGGTAGCCTCGGTCTCGTCGTTGAGCCACACCCCGTCGAGCAATTTCTGGGTGAAGGCCGCGTCGGCGGCGTGCTTCAGGCCGACCCGGTAGGTCTTGGGCACCTTGCGCTTGGGCGAGGTCAGGGCGTGGATGAACTGGCCGTCGTCGGACATCAGCAGCAGCCCGGTGGTGTCGCTGTCGAGCCGTCCCACGGGCTGCACGCCCCGCTCCACCAGGGGCTCGGGCAGCAGGGCGAACACACCCTTGTTGAACATCGGGTCCCGGGAGCATTCGTAGCCCTCGGGCTTGTTGACCATCAGGTAGGCCTTTTCCCGGTACTCCCAGGGCTCGTCGTCCACCTCGAAGCGCAGCCCGGCCGGCTCCACCTCCAGGAAGGGGTCTTCGATCCGCTCGCCGTTAATCGTCAGCCAGCCATTGCGCACCAGCTGGCGGCATTCCTTGCGGCTGCCGAAGCCCTGGCTCTGCAAGAGACGGTCGAGTTGCATGGGCCCACCTCGTCAAAACAAATTCGGGCCGCAAGCTTACCAACAAGCGCGGCTGACAGGGAGATGACAGGCAGGGCCACTAGACTCGGCCGACCGCCATTGCCACCCATAGTCACCGTTACTCCGGCCGCATCCCCATGTCCGATCCGATCACGGGCCCCGCCTTCATCCCGCTCGCCGCCAGCGGTTCCGACAACCGCTTCCAGGAAGCGGCGCTCAATGTCCTGGCCAAGCGCCAGTCCATGATCGCCTCCAACATCGCCAACGCCGATACGCCCCAGTACAAGGCAGTGGACATCGATTTCGCCGAGGCCCTGCACACCGCGCTGAACAACGTGCAGCGCAAGCCGGTGGAGCTCAACCTCACCGCCAACAGCCACATCCCGGCCCACGGCAGCCCGGCCCCCATCGGCCAGACCCTGCTCTACCACCAGCCCTACCAGGCGGCAGTGGACGGCAACACCGTCGAAATGGACGTGGAACGGGCCAAGTTCTCCGAAAACTCGATCCGCTACGAATTCGCCGTGCAGCAGGTGGGCAGCGACTTCAAGGAAATGATGCAGATGCTCACGTCCCTGACGTAAGCCGCATCGCCATGACGCCGCCGCCGGTAGCGGCGCATGAGGCTCAATCAAACTAAGCCTCACCCCCGAAAAAGATCGTTTTACGCCCCGGCGCCGCGCCCCTAGCATGAACGGATCAGCGCAGGGCGGGCCCACCACCCCGGTGGCCCCCGCCCCTGCAAGGAACCCGCCATGTCCCAGCACCACACCGCCATCGCCTGGCAGCGCGCGCCCAACGCCGCCGAGCCCGGCACCTACTCGCGCAACCACCTGGCCAGCCTCGCCGGCGGCCAGACCGTGGCCGTCTCGGCCTCCCCCGAATACAAGGGCGACCCAGCCTGCGCCGACCCGGAACAGCTGCTCCTCACCGCCCTGGCCAGCTGCCACATGCTCACCTTCCTGGCCATCGCCGACGTTCAGGGCTACCGGGTCGAGTCCTACCGGGACGAACCGGTGGCCCACCTGGAAAAGAACGAGGCCGGCCGCCTGGCGGTGACGCGCATCGAACTCAACCCCCAGGTCGCCTTCTCCGGCGACAAGCAGCCCGACGCCATGGCCCTGGCCCGTCTGCACGACGGCGCCCATCGCCACTGTTTCATCGCCCATTCGATCACCGCCCAGGTCACGGTCAACGCGGCGTGACGCCAGCGCGTCATGACCATTACAACCGACCGGACCACGCCCCAACCCCAACGGAGCCCGCGATGACCGCCCAACTTGCTACCCCACCCCTGCTGCGCCGCGACGACCGGGACGGGGTGACCACCCTCACCCTCGACCGCCCCGGCCAGTTCAATGCCCTCAGCGAGGGCCTGCTGGACGCCCTGCAAACCGAGCTGGACTGCATCGCCAGCGACCCGGCGGTGCGCTGCGTCGTCCTGGCCGGAGCCGGCAAGGCCTTCAGCGCCGGCCACGACCTGCGCGAGATGCGCGCCAGCCCCCGCCTCTCTTACTACCAGGCCCTGTTCAACCGCTGCGGCCGCCTGATGCAGAGCCTGCAAGCCCTGCCGGTGCCGGTGATCGCCCGGGTCCACGGCATCGCCACCGCCGCCGGCTGCCAGCTGGTGGCCAGTTGCGACCTGGCGATTGCCGCCGAAAGCGCCCGCTTCGCCGTCTCCGGCATCAACGTCGGCCTGTTCTGCGCCACCCCGGCGGTGGCCCTGTCGCGCAACGTCTCGGCCAAGCGCGCCTTCGACATGCTGGTCACCGGCCGCTTCATCGACGCCGCCACCGCCGCCGACTGGGGCCTGATCAACGCCGCCGTGCCCGACGACGCCCTGGATGCGGCCGTCGCCGCCAAGGTCGGCGAAATCCTGGCCAAGAGCCCGGCGGCGGTGCGCTACGGCAAGGCCATGTTCTACCGCCAGCGGCAGATGGCCCTGGGCGATGCCTACGCCTTCGCTGCCGACGTGATGGCACGCAACATGATGGAGCCGGACGCCGCCGAGGGCATCGACGCCTTCCTCGCCAAGCGCGCCCCGCAGTGGCGTTCCCCGGACGCGTCGGCCTGACTGACGGCCATGCCGGCATACGGACCGGCCGGGACGCCACGCCCGCAGCGCCGGCCCGGCATCGCGTAGGATGCGGCCATGTCCCGAAGCGCACCTTCTTCCCACCTGCCCGAGCCACCGCCGGATACGGCAACCGCAGGCGATTCCGGCAATTTCACCGATTCTGCCGACTCCACCGGCCCCGCCTGCCGGGCCGATGCGCCCCCGCGTCAGCGGGAAGCGCCGCGCCGTCTGCCGCCGCTGATCGCCCTGTCCTACTTCGAAGCCGCCGCCCGTACCGGCAGCTTCGTCGAGGCCGCCCGGCTGCTACACGTTTCCCCCGCCGCCATCAGCCACCAGGTGAAGGCCCTGGAGGCCCACCTGGGCATCGCACTGTTCGTCCGCCAGCCGCACCGGGTGGTGCTGACCCGGTCCGCCGAGGCCGCCCTGCCGCGCCTGCAAGAGGGCTTTGCCGCCCTGGCCGAGGCGGTGGAGCAACTGCGCGCCCACGATGAGGATCAGGCCGTGGTCACGGTCTGCGCCGAGCCCCTGTTCGCCACCAAGTGGCTGGTGCCGCGCCTGCACCGCTTCTACGCCCGCTGCCCCGAGGCCGAGGTACGCCTGCAGGCCAGCTTGAGTTCGGTGGATTCCGCCCCCGGCGGCCCGGTCACCGCAGCCAGCTTCCGCCGTGCCGGCATCGACCTGTCGGTACGCCTCGGCTACGGCCAGTACGCCGACCTGGAGGCCGCGCCCCTGCTCGATCTCGACCTGGTGCCCCTGTGCGCCCCGGCCCTGGCGCCGCGCCTGGCGACGCCGGCCGACCTGCTCGCCGTGCCGCTGCTGTGCGACAGCACCCTGCTGCGCCCGGCGGAACGCTTCGGTTGGGCCGAGTGGCTGCGCGCCGCCGGGGTGGCGGTACCCACGCCGCTGCGCGAACAGCGCTTCGGCAACGGCCTGCTGGCCCTGGAGGCCGCCGCCACCGGTCAGGGGGTGCTGCTCGGCAGCGCCGCCCTGACCCAGGCCGAGCAGGCGGCGGACAAGCTGGTGGTGGCCTTCCCCCAGCCGCTCCGCGCCCCTGTCGCCTACCACGTGGTGTGCCCCCCAGGCGCCCTGGAACGGCCCATCGTCGCCGCCTTCCGCGACTGGCTGCGCGAAGAGCTGGCGCGGGATGCGCACGGGCCGGCGGCTGCGGCGCCCTGACGAACGACCATCAACCCCACCCGGGACTTCTCCCATGCCCCCGCTGCGCCTCCTGCTGTTCGTCGCACTGGCCATGGTGGCCTTTGCCGCCAACTCCCTGTTCTGTCGCCTGGCCCTGCGCGAAACCGGCATCGACGCCGCCAGCTTCACCACCCTGCGACTGGTTTCCGGGGCGCTCATGCTGTGGCTGCTGGTGCGTCTGCGCGGCGGGGCCAATGGTGGAAAGCACGGCAGCTGGGCCTCGGCCCTGGCCCTGTTCGCCTACGCCGCCGCCTTCTCCTTCGCCTACCGCACCCTGCCCGCCGGGGCCGGGGCATTGCTGCTCTTCGGCGCGGTGCAGGCCACCATGATCGGCTACGGCCTGTGGCGCGGCGAACGCCTCGGCCCCCGCCAATCCGGCGGCATGGCGTTGGCCGCCGCCGGACTGGTGGGGTTGCTGCTGCCCGGATTGTCCGCCCCGCCGTTGCAGGGTGCCGTACTGATGCTGGCCAGCGGCGTGGCCTGGGGGATTTATTCCCTGCGCGGCCGCGGCGTCGCCAACCCGGCCGCCAGCACCGCCGGCAACTTCCTGCGCGCTGTGCCCTTCGCCCTGGTCCTGAGCCTGGTCCAGCTTTCCAGCGCCAGCGTCGATGCCGCCGGTGCCGCTTATGCCGTGGCTTCCGGCGCCCTGGCCTCGGGCCTGGGCTACGCCCTGTGGTACGGTGCCCTACCGATGCTGCGCGCCACCACCGCCGCTACGGTGCAGCTGAGCGTGCCGGTACTAGCGGCTTTGGGCGCGGCGGCCTTCCTCGGCGAGGCTATCACCCTGCGGCTGATGCTGGCCTCCCTGGCGGTGCTGGGTGGCATCGCCCTGGTGATCCGCAGCCCGCGCCGGGGCAGCCGCTAGCCGCCCTTTCCACTCCGATGGAATAAAATCGCCGCCCGGGCCGCCATTGCCATGGCGGTGTTTCCTTTCACGGCCAGGCGACAAGAATGACTTCCCAAAGCAACGGCGCATCCTCCGGCGCCGATTCGCGGCATTCGTGGCGCGAGTACGCCCAGCGCATGAACCGGGTGATCGACCACATCGACCGGCACCTGGCCGGTACGGTGGACCTGGCCAGCATCGCCGACGTGGCGAATTTTTCGCCCTACCACTTCCACCGGCTGTTCCTCGCCTGGATGGGCGAAACCCTGGGGGACTACGTGCGGCGGCGGCGCCTCGAAGCCGGAGCCCTGATGCTGAACCACCAGCGCCACACGCCGGTGCTCAACATCGCCCTGGACGTGGGCTTTGGCTCCAGCGAAGCCTTTTCCCGGGCCTTCAAGCAGCATTTCGGCATGACCCCGAGCGATTGGCGCAGGAGCGCCCCCGCCCGCCGGGAGGCCAGTTTGGCGGCGCGGCGCAATCCCGATCAGGCGGAAAGCAAGCGCGATCAGGTGCCAGGGGAAGGGAGCGGCCATGATGGCGAACCCCTTTTCGAGGAGCCCATCATGAACATCACGATTGCCACCCTGGCCCCGGTACGGGTCGCCTATATGCGCCACATCGGCCCCTACGGCCCGAGCATCAGCCGCTTCTGGCAAGAGCAGTTCCTGCCCTGGCGCCACGCCAATGGGCTGGAGCAGGCGTCCTGCTACGGCATCGGTTACGACGACCCGGACGTCACCCCGCCCAGCAAGTGCCGCTACGATGCCTGCGTGGTGGTTCTGGAGGAATTCGTCGCCCATGCCCCCGTCAGCATCGCCACCCTGCCGGGGGGACGTTATGCCGTGGCCGATTTCCGTGGCGACGGCCCGGCCATCGGCGGCGCCTGGATCGAGCTGCTGCGCCGCTGGCTGCCCAGCAGCGGCATGCAGCCTGACAGCCGGCCGTTCTTCGAGTACTACCCGGCCGATGCCTACTACGACGCCGCCAGCGGCATCATGGAATGCCAGCTGTGCGTGCCGGTGCGGCCCCTGTAGCTTTCTGCTACGACCATGAAAAGGCAACGGCCACGCCAAGGCGGGCCGTTGTTGTTTTGCTCGATCGGGTCAGGTTGCAGGCTGTAGACGGCCCAACGACGCGCCTCTCGCCGGCACTCATCGAACGCTGTGAAAAAGCGTCAGCCGGTGCATGAATACCGGGATAGCGCGGATCACTCCTGGGCCAGGGTCGAGGGCGGCATCAGCCGTTGCACCCGTTTGCTGTACAGCTGGGCTTTGCGCGGAAAGCCGGAGTGGTAGGCCTCCACCGCCGCCCAGAGATCGCCATAGCGGGCCACGTAACCGGCCAGAATCCAGGCCGCCGTCTGGACGTTGGTGCAGCGGTCCTTGAGCTTTTCCCGGGTGATCCCGAACTTGGCCAGGGTCGGCAGCCAGCCGGTGCCGATCTGCATCAGGCCGATGTACATCGTGCCGTTCTTGCTGCGGGCCACCGCGTTCGGATTGCCGCCGGATTCGATTTTGGCGATGGCCTTGAGGACATCGACCGGCACATCGTGTTGTTCCGCCGCCTCTTCGAAGCAGGCCTGGGCTACCAGGGGAAAGCAACAGAACAGGGTAAGCATCACCCGAAAAAACCATTGGCGCGGGGTCATGGGAGCTCCTCGTCAAGGTGTTGGTCACAACCCAGGCCGCGCAAGATGCAAGTCTCGAAACTTGCCGGGCATGGCGTCGTCACCGCAGGGCGGGCGAACTCTTACCTATCTCGGGTATGCGCAGTGGGCCTTCATCGGAGTTTTGTCCGGGGTGGTTGAGGGAAGAGAGTGATCCCGGAGCAAGCCATTGATAATAATGGAAAGTTTACTTTTTTTCCAGCACATCCCAGGGGCATCAAGGGTGAGCCACCTGCTTGCTTCGATCACGCCAGCGGCAACCAGACGATCCGCCCCTGGCCGGCCTCGTTGAGTGCCACGACAAACGCATCGGCCGAGGTCTCGGCCAAAGCGAAGGCAAACTCGACCTGATCCCCGTGCCGTACCGTATGCAGCATTGCCCCTGCGGCCTCCAGTTCCCGGCGCAGTAGGCCTTCGAGAGAGTAGGGCACCTGGCAGCCCAGGTCCCGTTGCCGGACGATGGCTACTTTTTCAGCACCGCGCAGCGCCTGGGCCACGCAATCCGTATAGGCCCGCACCAAGCCGCCAGCCCCCAGCTTCACGCCGCCGTAGTAGCGCACCACCGTGGCCAGCACACCTTCCAGGTCCTGGTGGCGCAACACATCGAGCATCGGCCGCCCCGCCGTGCCGCTGGGCTCACCGTCATCCACCGCCGCCGACTGCCCGCCGGCCAGCAGCGCCCAACAGACATGAGCCGCCCCCGGATGCTCGGCACGCAACCTGGCAACCATGGCTTGCGCCGTGGCCCGATCGGCCACCGGCTGCACGCAGCCGATGAAACGGCTTTTCTTGATCAGAAGCTCGCTGTGGATGGCAGCGGCAAGGGTTTGGGGCATCGCGGAAAGAAGGGGGTAATCGAGAAAAATGGCCGCTCAGAGAGAGCAGCCATTTTCAATGCGACCTGTGAAACCTGGATTTTTGGGAAAAATCCTGAAGCGTGTTCCTACAGCTGAATCGCCAGCTCCCCATTGCCTCAAGTTTAAGGCTTAAAGGTGTCTACAGGTTCTGGGGCGATTCAGATTGCCGTATTCGGCGGTGGTTGCAGAGGCTAAATGACAGGCCTTGGAAAGCCATCAGATAATCGGCCTTAACGGTCATTGAGCCTCAGGCAGTACTACGACAAAGGTGTGGCTACCGGCCATTAGTTTGCGTTACCTTCGAGCGAGGCTTTGCCTTTTGACACTTTATAACTAGCCGGCCTGTGCCCAACGCCATGCCATTGGGTTAGCATAGGCGTATCCAAGCGCCCTAATGCAGCAACGTGGCGCCAATAATTCTTATGAGTAGAGATGCCAGGTGTCTGACCAAAAGCGCCATACAGTTATCGATGCAGACAAACCTCTGCTGACAGGTAAAGCCCTTGCGGGTGACAGACTTAACCGAAAAGAGTTTGCGCGGTCTGTAGCAACAGCCCTGCAACGAGTTACATCATCGTCGGGGTTCGTCTTATCCGTTGAAGGCTCTTGGGGAAGTGGCAAGACTTCGACACTAGCGATGATCGAAGAAGTGCTGCAAGAGGATGGAAAGGGAACGCCGGTTATCGTTCGCTTCAATCCTTGGCTAATAGGTAATCGTGATGCATTACTTGGCCAATTCCTTTCTAAAATTGCGGCATCGGTCAAACTAACCGATCACGCCAAAAATGCGCAGAAAGTCGCTAAAGAGCTCAAGAATTATTCAAAGGTATTTGATGTAGTCAAGTTGATCCCCGGGGCTGAACCGTGGGCTTCAATCGTGAAGTCCGTGATGTCTTCTGTCGGAGAAGCGACATCTAGCGCTTCCGAACAGAAAGAATGCGACATCGAAGCTCAAAAACGAAGAGTCGAAGACGCATTGAGAAAATTTCCTCGGCCAATCATTGTGTTTATCGATGATGTTGACCGTCTCTTCCCACAGGAGGTTTTCGAGATGGTTCGTATCATCAAGGCCGTCGGCGACCTGCCGAACATGGGTTATGTTTTAGCATGGGACCATCGTTACATCATTCACGCGCTACGGAGCGCCTCGGTTCCACAGTCTGATAGTTATTTGGACAAAATCGTTCAGGTTCGAATGCCGCTTCCCGGTTTGTCTCTAACGGCAAAAGAAACCTTGATTGATGAGGCATTGAAAGCGCTGCATCCTGAAGCGCTGGATAGGCATTTCGCTAGCGATGAAAATCGTCTATCCATGCTGTATTTCTCGGGATTACGTGAAGTGCTTGAACAGCCTCGCGACGTCACAAGAGTCTTTAATTCTGCTGGCATGATTGAGCCGGCGCTACGTGGCGAGATTGCGCTTTCGGATATTGTTGGCCTAGCTACCTTGATGGTTAAGGCTCCTCCAGTTTTTGAGCTACTACGAAATCACCCGAGATGGTTCGTCGGTCTCTTGCCAATGGACAACGCCCTACTGGAGAAATCCGAAGATATTCTGAAAGCGGGGAAAGAGCATCGAGACGCAGCGTATGCTCAGTGTAGCCAGCCGGATGCGGTGCGCCGTTTAGTGCATTACTTGTTTCCACAAACGGCAAAAGCAGAAGATGCCTTTACCATGGGGCGTATTTCCGATGTCGAGGGACATTTGGCGGCGCCAAATAGATTACTAGTTGCCCTTCAACTGAGCGTAAGTCCGACCGACGTGAGCCTGAGGGCGGCTAGACGCTATTTGCTATGTCCCGAGTCTCGCGAAGATATCGTGCGAGCATTGAATGCACGAAATTGTTTAGAGTTCCTTAGCCGCTTAGGGGATGTTGCCGAGTCAATGCATGGGAGAGGGATTGACGACCTAGAGGACGTTTGTTTGTCTATCGCGCGTCTTGTCGATACCCCTCTATTTGTTGAACGCGCAGCACAGAGTGTTACTTTTTCGTTGTCGCCGGAAGATGTTGCGGAGAGGGCAATTGGAATTTTGATACTAGCTGTCGCGCCGGATCAGAAGACTTCTATCGCAGCATCAATTATCAAAGATCGAAAATCTTTATCCGTGGCGATGCAAATTTGCTACACAAGCTTCCTCTCGCATGAGCGCAATGAGAAGCGATGGCTAATTGCGGAAGAAAAAGATAAAGATGAACTGGTCCAATCCTTCACCGGTAACGTGTTAGCAGCAGCCAAGGAAGGGATACTCCTAAAAACCTGCAATGCAGCTTTCATCCTGTGGAATGTAGCGAGATTGGCACCTATTATCTGCCCACAAATATTCAAGGAATTGAAACGCACTGATCATTCGCTAGACAGATTTGCACTGGAAATTCTTCATAGTAGTACCGACTCGTCGAATGGTCGGGCCTATGCATTGCCCAAAGATTTGCCGGTTCTTGAAGCGTACTGCTCACTTGAAACTCTAAGACAGCATGCTGTTAATCGACTTGCCGATACATCTATCGACTTCCCTGCAAAGGCGGCATGGCGTTCAGTTGTAGAGAAAAAATCCATCTATGGAAAAGATGGATCGATTTGTGAGCGATGAGATAGAAAGGCTTTTTCCGAACAAGAGTGTCTGCTGATCGTGTGATTTTGGTCGTTTCGACACCAATTTTTCACTGGCAGCTTTGGCCGAGTTGCTGGCTTAGGCTTTTCTGCTTGTTGCAGAGCGCAGCAGCCGTTAGACAAACGATTATTAAACTCCTGAGGGATGTAGTTGCGCAAGACTAGACATTTGCCCGCGGAGGAGTAATCTGGAATGGAAGATCAAAGAGAAGTAAGTCGGTTCTCGAAGCAAACAAAGTGACTGGAGGCAGCATGACTGATAGTCCGCCGCAAATTGAGATAATTGCGTAGTACCCAAACGGCGAAAGCCGCATTGCTTCGATCAATTGCTACGAAGCCAAGGATTTCAGAAGCCCAAGCTTGAAACGCTTGGGCTTTTTGCTTGCCCTACTGCTGACAGTCGGGGATTCCTAGACACTCTTTAATCCGGACAGCAGGTAAGCGGCGAATTACTGACCCATACGACTCATCTGGACATCAACCGTTATGGCCGACTTCTAGACGAATCAAAAAATATAAAAGCCACCCAAATAGGTGGCTTTTACTCTGACTCAGATTCCCATGAAATCTAGACTTTTGGGAAAAATCTAGATAATCGTGGGATCCTACACCATCAAACATCGATGTTCCGGGCATACAGCGCGTTGCTTTCGATGAACGCCCTGCGGGGTTCCACCAGTTCGCCCATGAGGGTGGTGAACACGCCGTCGGCGCTGATGGCATCTTCGATGCCGACGCGAAGCAGGCGGCGCACGGTGGGGTCCATGGTGGTTTCCCACAGTTGCTCGGGGTTCATTTCGCCCAGGCCCTTGTAGCGCTGCTTGGAAATGCCGCGCTCCACCTCGTTCTGCAGCCAGGCCATGGCTTCGGCGAAGTCGGCGACCGCTTGCTTCTTCTCGCCGCGTTCGATGCTGCCACCGGGCCCGAACAGGCCGGAGAGCAGGGTGGCGGCCTTGCGCAGCTGGGTGTAGTCGCCGGAGCGGACGAAGTCCTCGTCGATCACGCCGACCTTGAGGTTGCCGTGGTGCATGCGCTCGACGCGCAGCTGCCAGCGCTCGTCGGCCTCGTTGAAGTGGGCGACGATCTGGGTACCGTGGTTGACGTGGGCCGACAGGGCCTCGGCGGAGGCACGGGCGGCGGCCTCGCTGGAGACGTCCACCTGCAGGTCCTTGGCGACGATGGCGTGCAGCACCTCGGGGTTGATCAGGTTGGAGAGGCGGTTGATAACCGCCTCGGAGAGCAGGTATTCCCGCGCCAGCTCTTCCAGGGCCGCGCCGGTAATGGGCTCGGCGCCGGCTTTGGGGATGAGCCGCGATTCTTCCAGGGCCATCTTGAGCAGGAACTGGTGGTACTCGTGGTCGTCCTTGAGGTAGCGCTCGGTCTTGCCGTGCTTGACCTTGTACAGCGGCGGCTGGGCGATGTAGATGTGGCCGCGTTCCACCAGTTCGGGCATCTGCCGGTAGAAGAAGGTAAGCAGCAGGGTACGGATGTGGGCGCCGTCCACGTCGGCATCGGTCATGATGATGATGCGGTGGTAGCGCAGCTTCTCGGGCTTGTACTCGTCCTTGCCGATGCCGGTGCCCAGGGCGGTGATCAGGGTGGCGATTTCCTGGCTGGAGATGAGCTTGTCGAAACGGGCCTTTTCCACGTTCAGGATTTTGCCCTTGAGGGGCAGGATGGCCTGGAACTTACGGTCGCGGCCCTGCTTGGCGGAGCCGCCGGCGGAGTCACCCTCGACCAGGTACAGCTCGCACAGGCTGGGGTCTTTTTCCTGGCAGTCGGCCAGTTTGCCGGGCAGCCCGACGCCATCGAGCACGCCCTTGCGCCGGGTCATTTCCCGAGCCTTGCGCGCCGCGTCCCGGGCGCGGGCGGCCTCGACGATCTTGCCGGTGATGGTCTTGGCATCGAGCGGACGTTCCAGCAGGAACTCGGACAGCTTGGCCGCCACCACTTCTTCCACCGCCGGGCGGGCTTCGGAGGAGACCAGCTTCATCTTGGTCTGGGAAGCAAACTTGGGGTCCGGCATCTTCACCGAAAGCACGCAGGCCAGGCCTTCGCGCATGTCGTCGCCGGTGATTTCCACCTTGGCCTTCTTGGCGATCTCGTTCTCTTCGATGTACTTGTTGATGATGCGGGTCATCGCCGCCCGCAGACCGGTGAGGTGGGTGCCACCGTCAGACTGGGGAATGTTGTTGGTGAAGCAGAGCACCTGTTCCTGGTAGGTGTCATTCCACTGCATGGCCACTTCGACGCCGATGGTGACGCCGTCGGCCACTTTGGCTTCGCCGGCCGAGTAGAAGATGTTGGGGTGCAGGACGGACTTGTTGCGGTTGATGTACTCGACAAAGCTCTGCACACCGCCGGCGAAGGCGAACAACTCTTCCTTGCCGCTGCGCTGGTCCACCAGGCGGATGCTGACGCCGTTGTTGAGGAAGGACAGCTCGCGTAGGCGCTTGGCCAGGATTTCGTAGTGGAATTCCACATTGCCGAAGATCTCGTCGTCGGCCAGGAAATGCACTTCGGTACCGCGCTTGTCGGTGTCGCCCAGGACCTTGAGGGGGGAAACTTCGAAACCGTCACGCATTTCCAGCACGCGCTCGACGGGTACGCCCCGGTTGAACTCGATGAAGTGACGCTTGCCGTCGCGGCGAATGGTCAGGCGCAACCACTTGGAGAGGGCGTTCACGCAGGACACGCCGACCCCGTGCAGACCACCGGAAACCTTGTAGGAGTTCTGGTTGAACTTGCCGCCGGCGTGCAGTTCGGTGAGGGCGATTTCGGCGGCGGAGCGCTTCGGCTCGTGCTTGTCGTCCATCTTCACCCCGGTGGGGATGCCGCGGCCGTTGTCGGTGACGGAGATGGAGTTGTCGGCGTGGATGGTGACGACGATGTCGTCGCAATGACCGGCCAGGGCTTCGTCGATGGAGTTATCCACCACCTCGAAGACCAGATGGTGCAGACCCGTGCCGTCGGAAGTGTCGCCAATGTACATCCCCGGGCGCTTGCGCACGGCCTCCAGGCCTTCAAGGATCTGGATGCTGGATTCGCCGTAGGCCGGTGAGGCTTCCTGCGGGTTGTTCATTTGCGGGTTTTCTTCGCTCATTGTTCCTGTTCCACTAAAAACTGCAAAAGGCCCGCCGAGCGGCGGACCTTAAATCGCTGCACGCGCCGGATCAGATGCGCATAGGCATGACCACGTACTTGAAGCGGTCGTTGCCCGGCAGGGTGATCAGGGCGCTGGAGTTTGCGTCGTTGAAGTGCCACTCGATGGTCTCGGCGTGGGTGTTGTTGAGCACGTCGAGCAGGTAGTTGACGTTGAAACCCACGTCCAGGGGCTCGCCGGCATAGGCCACTTCCAGCTCTTCCTGGGCTTCTTCCTGTTCGGCGTTGGCGGCGTTGAGCTTGAGGGCGTTGTCGGCAGCCACCAGGCGCACACCGGAGAACTTCTCGTTGGTCAGAATCTTCACCCGCACCAGGGAGGAGAGCAGGGTGGAGCGCTCCAGGGTCAGGGTGTTGCGCAACTGGGCGGGGATGACCCGCTCATAGTCGGGGAACTTGCCGTCGATCAGCTTGGAGACCAGTACCACGTTGCCGAAGGTGAAGCGTACCTGGTTGGGGGTCAGGGCCAGTTCCAGGGGCTCGTCGGAATCGGCCAGCAGGCGGTTTAGTTCGATCACCGTCTTGCGCGGCAGGATCATTTCCTGGCGGGGCAGGCTGTCCACGCCGTCGCCTTGCAACGCCATGCTGGCGTAGGCCAGGCGGTGGCCATCGGTGGCCACGGCACGCAGTTCGCCGCCGTCCACCAGCAGAAGCAGGCCGTTCAGGTAGTAGCGCACGTCCTGGGCGGCCATGGCGTACTGGGTCTGGGCCAGCAGCTGGCGGAACTGCTTCTGGGTGACGGTGAAGGTGCGGGTGTCGCCGTCGGCCAGGGCCATGCGCGGGAAATCCTCGGCCGGCAGGGTCTGCAGGGCGAAGCGGCTCTTGCCGCCACGCACCGTCAGGCGCTTGTCTTCGAGTACCAGGGAAACGTCGGTGCCTTCGGGTAGGGAGCGCAGGATGTCCTGCAGCTTCTTGGCGCCCACGGTCACCGCGCCGTCGGCGCCGTCTTCGGCCCCGCCGGTGGAGGTGGTGATCTGGATTTCGATGTCGGTGGCCAGCAGGGTCAGTTGGTCACCGCGTTTTTCCAGCAGCACGTTGGACAGGATCGGCAGGGTGTGCCGCTTCTCGACGATGCCGGACACCGACTGCAGAGGCGCGAGGAAGGTCTCGCGAGACGCTTTTATGAGAAGCATATAAATAAAACCCTAGTGATTAGTTAACCGAACGACAACTCTGTGGATAACGAAAAAAACGTCTTGATTATCCTTGGCTTAGGTCCAAAAAAACAGGGTGGAAAACCTCTGTAGGACGCTGTGGAGCCAAGTGGAACAACTTTTCGGACGGGAAAAAACAGGAACTTCCCCCCATTCTTTCCACAGGCTTCCCGCCTGCTTGTCCACGGGCCGCACTCTGCAAGCGCTAGCCCTTGAGCACCTGCAACAGCACGTGCAGGTCGTGGTTGAGCTGATTGTCCTTCATTTTCAAGTCTTCGATGGTGCGAACGGCATGGAGCACCGTGGTGTGGTCGCGCCCGCCGAAGGCGTCGCCGATGGCCGGATAGCTGTGCGGAGTAAGGTCCTTGGCCAGCCACATCGCCACCTGGCGGGGACGGGCGATGATCCGGGTGCGCTTCTTCGAATAGAGATCGGCGACCTTGATCTTGTAGTACTCGGCCACCGTCTTCTGGATGTTTTCCACTGTGATCTGGCGATTGTAGGCGCCGATCACGTCCTTCAAGGCTTCCTTGGCCATGTCCAGGCCGATGGCCCGACCGTGGAACTGGGAATAGGCCAGCACCTTCTTTAACGCCCCTTCCAGCTCGCGCACGTTGGACTTGAGGTGCTTGGCGATGAAGAACGCCACCTCCTTGTCCAGGCGCACCCCTTCGGCCTCGGCCTTCTTTTCCAGGATGGCCACCCGCATTTCCATCTCGGGCGGCTCGATCTGCACGGTCAGGCCCCAGTCGAAGCGGGTGATCAGCCGGTCTTCCAGACCGGTGATGTCCTTGGGGTAGGTGTCGCAGGTGATGATGATCTGCTTCTTCGCCTCCATCAGGGCGTTGAAGGCATAGAAGAATTCTTCCTGGGTGCGGTTCTTGCCGTTCAGGAACTGCACGTCGTCGATCAGCAGCACGTCCACCGAACGGTAGTAGCGCTTGAACACGTCGAAGGACTTCTGCTGGTAGGCGCGTACCACGTCCTGGTAATAATCCTCGGCGTGCACATAACGCAGCACCTTGTCCGGCCGATCGGCCAGGATGCGGTTGCCGATGGCGTGGATCAGGTGGGTCTTGCCCAGGCCGGCGCCGCCGTAGATAAACAAGGGGTTGTAGTCGCTACCCGGATTCTCGGCCACGCGCATGGCAGCAGCCCGGGCCAGGTCGTTGGCCTTGCCCACTACCAGGTTGTCGAAGGTGAAGGCGGCATTCAGCCGGGTCTTCTCATAACCGGTCTTCTCCCGGTTGGGCGCCTTGGCGGCCGAGGCGGGACGTGGGACGGAGGCGGGCAGTTCGCCGCTGTCGGCCCCCGCAGATTCGGCGGAAGTGGCGGTGGACGGGAGCGAAACCGCTGCCGGGCGGGGCGCCGGGGCGCTGCCCTGGCCGATCGACAGGTCGATGGAAACGTCGCTGTTGAAAAATTCCCGTCCGTATTCCTGAATGCGGCTCAGGTAGCGGTCGCGCACCCACTTCAGGATGAAGCCGTTGGGGGCGTACAGACGCAGCCCCTCGGCGGGGTCGGGGCCCGCTTCAAGCCGCAAGGGCTTGATCCAGGTGTTGAATTGCTGCGCCGGCAGCTCTTGCTCAAGCCGGGACAGGCAGGAAGACCAGAATTCGCTCATTGAGTGCAGAAGGCACCCGGCCCGTGCAGGCTAGCGGGCCAGATAAAAACAGCTCCCGGTGCAGTTTCGCCGAGGCGAGGCTGCGCACCGGGCCGGGGGAGGAGGGGAGGGATCGCGGACAGCTGGCCCGGGCATCGGGCATTCAACGCAAAAGCCCTGCTGGAAAGCCATGGCGGTACCGAAAAGCAAGACCGGCGATGACCGGACCTGCCGCCGCCATCCTCCGAAGATTGACCACCATTCTACCCGTTCCGGCCCGAGTTATCCACAGGGCAAAGATCGGGAACCTTGACAAGATGAGGCCAGCCCGGGTTTAATCACGCGTTTATCTTTCCCGAAGCATCAAGGACTTATCATGAAGCGTACCTACCAGCCTTCCGTCGTGCGCCGTAAGCGCACCCACGGTTTCCTCGTCCGCATGAAGACCCGCGGCGGCAAGAAAGTGATCGCTGCCCGCCGCGCCAAGGGCCGTCATCGTCTGGCCGTTTGAAGAAGCCCTTTGGCTTCCCCCGCGCCCGGCGGCTGCTGAAATCCGAGGAATTCACGGCCGTCTTCGACTTCCGGCGCGTGGCGCGAAGCCCGCATTTCGTACTGCACTATCTTGAGCCGGCAGCGGATCGGGACGCCACAGCCCCCGGTCAGCCCCGGCTCGGGTTGGTGATCGGCAAGCGCCATCTGCGCCATGCCGTGCGGCGCAACCTGGTGAAGCGCATCGCCCGGGAAACCTTCCGGATGATGCAGGCGGAACTCAAGCCCCGCGACTACGTGTTGCGCATGGCCGCAGTTCCCCGTTCCGGGCCGGCTCCGGCCCCGGTTCCAGGCAAGAAGAAATCCGGCAAGGGGCAGCCCGCCCCGGTGCGCCTCGACCGCCAGGCCCTGGCCAGCGAACTGCGCGGCCTCTTCGCCCGCAATCTGGTCCGCGACCGCGCCAAGTCCGGCATGTCTGGCAAGCCCGCCTCCCCCGACGCGCCATGCGCATCCTGCTGATCGGCCTGGTCCGTCTCTACCAGTATGCGTTGAGCCCCTTCCTGGGGCCTTCCTGCCGTTTCACCCCGTCCTGTTCCGAGTACATGGTCGAAGCCCTGCGGCGCCACGGCGCGGTCAAGGGCCTGTGGCTCGGCACGCGGCGGATCTGCCGCTGCCACCCCTGGCACCCCGGCGGCCACGATCCGGTGCCATAATGGCGCCTCTTTTTTAACCCGCCTCCGGGCGGCCGATTCCCACCACACGGCTAAACAAGGCTGACAGGGCTCATGGATAACCGTCGTCTGCTCCTTTCGATCATCTTCTTCGTCTCCATCTTCATGCTGTGGGAGGCCTGGAACCGGCAGCACGCGCCCCAGCCCGTGGCGGGCAGCGCCGCCCAGGCGTCGGCCCAGTCCGGCGCGCCGGTGCCTTCGGCCAGCCTGCAGCCGGGCGTGACCGCCCCCACCGGCGACGCGGCTTCCCAGTCCGCCGCCGAGAAGGTGACCGTCACCACCGACCTGTTCAAGGCCGAAATCTCCAGCCAGGGCGGCGATCTGGTGCGCCTCGAACTGCTCAAGCACAAGTCCGCCGACGAAAACGCCTCCCCGGACCACCGCCTGGTGCTGATCGATCCGGCCCACCGCTACGAAGCCCAGACCGGCCTGATCGGCGACAACCTGCCTACCCACCGCAGCACCTTCAAGGTCCTGCCGGGCAAGCGCGAGATGGCCGAGGGCAGCGATACCCTGACCCTGTCCCTGGAAGCCGATACCGCCAACGGCGTGAAGGTGATCAAGACCTACACCTTCCACCGCGACAGCTACGTCATCGACGTGGGCTACGAGATCGACAACCATAGCCAGGCCGCCGTGGCGCCCCACGCCTACTTCCAGTTGCAGCGCGACGAGACCAAGCCCGCCGGCGAGGCCCGCATGGTCAGCACCTTCACCGGCCCGGCCTTCTATTCGGCCGCCGACAAGTACCAGAAGGTGGACTTCTCCGACATCGAGAAGGACAAGGCCAAGCACGTCAAGACCGCCGACAACGGCTGGGTGGCCATGGTGCAGCACTACTTCGTCACCACCTTCCTGCCCCAGGGCAACGTGACCCGGGAGTTTTACACCCGCAAGGTGGGCAACGGCGCCGTCGCCGCCGGCGTGATCCTGCCGGTGCAAAGCATCGCCCCGGGCGCTAAGGGCGGCATCACCGTGCCCATGTACGCCGGTCCCCAGGTGCAGAGCGAGCTGAAGAAGCTGGCCGATGGCCTGGATCTGGTGGTGGACTACGGCTGGCTGACCATCATCGCCGCGCCCCTGTTCTGGGTGCTGCAAGCCCTGCACAAGCTCACCGGCAACTGGGGCTGGGCGATCATCCTGCTCACCATCGGCCTCAAGCTGCTGTTCTTCCCGCTGTCCGCCGCGTCCTATAAGTCCATGGCCAAAATGCGCCAGGTGACGCCGCGCCTGACCCAGATCAAGGAGCGCTTCGGCGACGACCGCCAGCGCATGAACCAGGAGATGATGGAGCTGTACAAGAAGGAGAAGATCAACCCCCTGGGCGGCTGTCTTCCCATCGTCGTGCAGATTCCGGTGTTCATCGCCCTCTACTGGGTACTGCTCGGCGCCGTGGAAATGCGTCAGGCGCCTTGGCTGGGCTGGATCACCGACCTGTCGGTGGCCGATCCCTTCTACATCCTGCCGGTGTTCATGATGGTCACCATGCTGATCCAGACCAAGCTCAACCCCACCCCGCCGGACCCGATCCAGGCCAAGGTGATGTGGATGATGCCCCTGGTCTTCGGCGTGATGTTCTTCTTCTTCCCCGCCGGCCTGGTGCTGTACTGGACGGTAAACAACCTGCTGTCCATCGCCCAGCAGTGGTCGATCAACCGCATGATGGGCGACGGCAAGGCGGCCAAGGCCTGACCGGCCCCCTCTGCCCCGCACCGCGGCGACAGGCCCCCGGCGACATTCGCCCCGGGGGCCTTTTTCATTGTTGTCATTGGAGACCAGCCCCATGATGCCCAAGCGCGACGTCATCGCCGCCGTGGCCACCGCCCCCGGCCGGGGCGGCATCGGCGTGATCCGCATCTCCGGCCCCGATCTGGGGGCCTACGTCGCCGCCCTGGCCGGCCGCAACGTCCCGCCGCGCCAGGCGGTGCTCGCCACCTTCCGCGACGCCGCCGGCGCACCCCTCGACCAAGGGCTGCTGCTGCACTTCCCCGGTCCGGGTTCGTTCACCGGCGAGGACGTTATCGAACTGCACGGTCACGGCGGCCCGGTGGTGCTGCAACTGCTGCTGTCCCGCTGCCTCGACCTGGGGGCCCGGCTGGCCGAGCCCGGCGAATTTACCCGGCGCGCCTTCGAGAACGGCAAGCTCGATCTGGCCCAGGCTGAAGCCGTGGCTGACCTGATCGACGCCTCCACGGCCTCCGCCGCCCGTTCGGCGGTACGCTCGCTGCAAGGCGACTTCTCCCGGCAAATCCACGTACTCAACGACGAGCTGATCGAACTGCGTGCCCTTACTGAGGCCACCCTGGACTTTCCTGAGGAGGAGATCGACTTCCTGGAAGCGGCCAACGCCTTTGCCCGCCTCGACGCCCTGAGCCAGCGCCTCGCCGCCATCTTCGCCAAGGCCCGCCAGGGCAAGCTGCTCCAGGGCGGCCTGCACGTGGTACTGGTGGGCCAGCCCAACGTCGGCAAGTCTTCCCTGCTCAACGCCCTGGCCGGCGACGAGCTGGCCATCGTCACCCCTATCGCTGGCACCACCCGGGACGTGGTACGCGGCACCTTGCAGATCGAAGGCATTCCCCTGCACGTGGTGGACACCGCCGGCCTGCGCGACACCGAGGACCAGGTCGAACAGATCGGCATCGCCCGCACCTGGAAGGCGGTGGACGAGGCCGACGTGGTGCTGCTGCTCACCGATGCCCAGCACGGCATCACCGCCGCCGAGGAAGCGATTCTGACCCGCCTGCCGGCCCACGCCATCCGCCTCACCGTGGAAAACAAGGTGGACCTGACCGGCGACGCGCCGGGCCTGGTTCCGGAAGGCCAAGGCGGCCAGCGCATCCGTCTCTCCGCCAAGACCGGGGTCGGCATGGCCGAACTGCGCCAGGCCCTGCTCGACATCGCCGGCTGGCACCCCCAGGAAGACGTGTTCATCGCCCGGGAACGGCACCTGCGGGCTCTGGCCGGGGCCAACCTGCACCTGGATGCCGCCCGCGACCAGGCCAAGCTCGTGCCTCCCCCCCTGGAACTGTTCGCCGAGGAACTGCGCCTGGCCCAGCAGGCCCTCAACAGCATTACCGGCGAATTCACCGCCGACGACCTGCTCGGCGAAATCTTCGGCCGCTTCTGCATCGGTAAATAGTCCCGTCGACGATTTTCACGTAGTTACAAAAAAGCCCGCGTTTCTGCGGGCTTTTTTGTTGCCGAACAGTGCAATGGGGCAGTGATTTGCAGGGGATTCACAATTTCCATCTATAGAAGAAATGACGACTTTTACGGCTGGTTCGTTATTAACCTTGATTTTTCTCTGAAAAAAACAGTATCAGGCCAACCCAAAATTCTCACATCACAGTTTTCAGCCAATCCTCCCGACCGGCCTAAGAAGCATGCCAGAGTCTATCAAATAAAATACATTAAAAATAATCAACACAATGTTTTTAAAAGATTTTTTTATAAAACACGACAGAATTCGGCGTCTATAAAACGGGGAAGGGAAATCGAATCCCGAGCTGGTCGTCCGACACCAAATGCAATTCCTTCTCTTCGCTCATCGGCAGAGCAAGTCGTGGTGGCGTAAACGACTTTGATCCATCAGTGTTCCGGCAGGAAAAGAATTCTCTGCCGGATGTTCTGATCTGCCGTCCACCGGCGGCGGAAGGGGAAAACACCATGAAACCCAGCCCGATCGCCATTGGCTACGTCGCAACCGGAATTTCAGCCATATTCCTGCTGATCATCCCGTCGTTGGCCCTGGCCGATACCTCAGCCAACCTGACCTTGGGCGACCTGATGAACCAGGGCGCCGTCCAGCAATCCCGGGACGACCTCCTGTCGCTCCTGCCCGGTGCCAAGGTGAGCAACGTCAGCCGTAACGGCTCCGTGCGTCATTGGGAGAACATCGAGGGTAGGGAATTCGTTGCTTCCGCCACCAACCCAACGGCTGGGCTCAACTACGCCCGTTTCACCGGCAAGGGCTCCTGGCGCCTTGGCGATAACGGCACCTACTGCGTCCACATCGAATGGCCGGTGACTTCCGAGCAGTGGTGCCACTTCATTTTCAAGCTCGGAAGCAAGTACTACACGGTCAGGTCGACCACCGATCCGGCCAGTCCGGCCTACGAATTCACCTTCGTTCACTAACAACCCACGGTTTTGGAATTAGCGTTTTTCGTAGTTAAAAGCGCCGATCGTTCATTCATCTTCGTCGATCCTGCGAAGCCACGGAGGTTTTCCGTGGCTTTTTTCGTGCCGTTTCTGAAGGTGCCGGCTGTACATCGGTTTTCCTTATAGGATTTAAGTATGTAAACCGATAAAGATTAGTTAACCAAAGCCAAAGTCTGTGGATAACTAAAATTTGTACTGTAAAAACAAATCGTTGTTGCATTTTTTTGGGTGTGAGAAAGCTGCCCTGGGGGTTGTGGATAAAAGTAGAACAAGTTATCCACAGGCTGGCTTTCCTCTACTTATCCATCTCTTGTGCACAGGAATCGAGTCGGTTTTATCCCCGGAAGACCGTTTCTGCTACCTTGAACCCCCTTCTTCCGCCTTCCTGAAGCAGTCATGGACCTGTTCGCCGACCTACCTGCCGTTCTTCTGCCCCTGCTGGGTGCGGCGTTCGTCGCCGGCTTGATCGATGCCGTGGTGGGCGGCGGCGGCCTGGTGCAGATCCCCGCCCTGTTCACCGTGTTGCCCGGGGAAACCCCGGCCACCCTGTTCGGCACCAACAAGTGCGCCAGCGTGGTGGGCACCGCCAACGCCGCCTGGCGCTACGCCCGCCGGGTGAGGATGCCCTGGGGCACTACCCTGCCGGCTGCCATGGCGGCCTTCGCCTTTTCCTTCCTCGGCGCCATGGCGGTGGCCTGGCTGCCCAAGGAATCCCTGCGCCCCCTGATCCTGGCCCTGCTGATCGGCTCGGCGGCCTACACCTACTGGAAGAAGGATTTCGGTGCCCTGCATGCGCCAGCCCACGCCGGGTTGCGCGAAAAGGGCTATGCACTGGCCCTCGGGGCGGTGATTGGCTTCTACGACGGTTTTTTCGGTCCAGGCACCGGCTCGTTCCTGATCTTCCTGTTCATCCGCTTCTTCGGTTTCGACTTTCTGCACGCCTCGGCAGCATCCAAGGTGGTCAACGTGGCCACCAACCTGGCAGCCCTGGCCTTCTTCGTTCCCACCGGCCACTGGATTCCGGCCCTGGCTTTGGCCATGGCCCTGGCCAACATGGGCGGCTCCGTGGTCGGCACGCGGCTGGCCCTCTCCGGCGGCAGCCGCTTCGTGCGCAAGTTCTTCCTGGTGGTGGTGGGGGCGATGATCGTCAAGTTCGCCTGGGACACCTTCACGCGCTGAATCGGCCCGGCGGCACCGTTTCGCCACCTCGTCGCCAAGACCTCCGGGAGGCGGCCGCCGGGGCGATTTGCTATCATCCCGCGCTTGTCCCGCTTTTGGCTTCGCCGCACCAGTGCCGGATCGACCGGCCGTTTTCACCACAAGAAGGTTACGAGAGGAGAGACCATGCGTCGTCTGACCCTGCTTGCCGCGACCCTGGCCGCGCTGGGCGCCAATCTGGCCCACGCCGACATCAACGTGGGCGTGTCCCTGTCCGCCACCGGGCCGGCCGCATCCCTGGGCATTCCGGAAAAGAACACCTTCGCCCTGCTGCCGACCACCATCGCCGGCCAGAAGGTGAACTACATCGTCCTCGACGACGCCACCGATCCCACCGCCGCGACCAAGAACGTCAAGAAGCTCACCTCCGAGAACAAGGTGGACGTGATCGTCGGTTCCACCACCACGCCGAATTCCCTGGCCATGGCCGACGTGGCCGCCGAGACCGAGACGCCGATGATCTCCATGGCCGGTTCGGCCATCGTCGTCGAGCCGATGGACGCCAAGCGCTACTGGGTGTTCAAGACCCCGCAGAACGACGCCCACATGGCCACCGCCATCGTCGAGCACATGACCACCCACGGCGTGAAGACCGTGGCCTTCATCGGTTTCGCCGATGCTTACGGCGAAGGCTGGTGGAAGGAATTCGCCAAGATCGCCGAAGCGCGCAAGCTCAAGATCGTCGCTTCCGAGCGCTACCAGCGCAACGACACCTCGGTCACCGGCCAGGCCCTCAAGATCCTCGCCGCCAAGCCCGACGCCGTGCTGGTGGGTGCCGCCGGCACCCCGGCCGTGCTGCCGCAGAAGACCCTCAAGGAAAAGGGCTACAAGGGCCTGGTCTACCAGACCCACGGCGTGGCCAACCAGGACTTCCTGCGCGTCGGCGGCAAGGACGTGGAAGGCGCTTACCTGCCGGTGGGCCCGGTGGTGGTGGCTAACCAGCTGCCCAACGACAACCCGGTCAAGAAGGCCGCCCTGGAGTACGTGAAGAAGTACGAGGCCGCCCATGGCGCCGGCAGCGTCTCCGCCTTCGGCGCCCACGCCTGGGACGCCTCGATCCTGCTCCAGCACGCCGTCCCGCTGGCGCTGAAAAAGGGCCAGCCGGGCACCAAGGAATTCCGCAAGGCCCTGCGCGACGCCCTGGAAGGCACCACCAACGTGGTCGGCTCCCACGGCATCTACAACATGACGCCCCAGGACCACATGGGTTTCGATCAGCGCGCCCGGGTCATGGTGCGCATCGAGAACGGCACCTGGAAGTTGCAGAAGTAAGCCAGCCGACCTCGGGGGCGGCGTCCGCCACACCAGCGGACGCCGCCCCCGTTGTTTTACGTTTGAACGAAGCAAAGTAGCCACCGAAGCAACCAAGCTCACCGCAGCCGACCGACCATGGACTTGCAGATCCTCCTCCTCCTTGGCCAGGACGGGCTCACCAACGGGGCCATCTACGCGCTCCTGGCGCTGGCCCTGGTCCTGGTGTTTGCCGTCACCCGGGTCATCTTCATCCCCCAGGGGGAGTTCGTCGCCTACGGCGCCTTGACCCTGGCCGCCCTCCAGGCCGGCAAGGTGCCCGCCACCATCTGGCTGGCGGTGGCCCTCGGCGCCGTGGTCTTCGTCATCGACGCGGCGATCGCCCTGCGCGCCCGGGCCTGGCGCCGCCTGCCCGGCCTGGCCGCCCTCACCCTGGGCGTGCCCCTGGCGGTGGCGGCCCTGATCCACGGTCTGGACGCGGCCACCCTGGCCCTGCCGTTGCAAATCCTGCTCGCCCTGGCAGTGGTGGCGCCCCTGGGACCGCTCATCTACCGGCTGGCCTTCCAGCCCCTGGCCTCGGCGCCGGTGCTGGTGCTGCTGATCGTTTCGGTGGCCACCCACATGACCCTGATGGGCCTGGGCCTGGTCTTCTTCGGCGCCGAAGGCTTCCGCACCCCGGCCTTCTCCGACGGCAGCCTGGAACTCGGCCCGGCCACCCTGCAATACCAGAGCCTGTGGATCGTCGGCGTCTCCCTGGTGCTGATCGTCGCCCTCTACCTGTTCTTCGGCCGCACCCTCACCGGCAAGGCCCTGCGCGCCACCGCCATGAACCGCACCGGTGCCCGGCTGATGGGCATTTCCACCACCCTGGCGGGCAAGCTGTCGTTCTTCGTCGCCGCCCTGATGGGGGCTTTCTCCGGCGTGCTTGTCTCGCCGGTGACCACCCTGTACTACGACTCAGGCTTCCTGATCGGCCTCAAGGGCTTCGTCGGCGCCATCATCGGCGGCCTCATCTCCTACCCGGTGGCCGCCCTGGGGGCGGTGCTGGTGGGCCTGCTCGAATCCTTCTCGTCGTTCTACGCCAGCTCGTTCAAGGAAGTGATCGTGTTCACCCTGATCATTCCGGTGCTGCTGTGGCGTTCCCTGACCACCCGGCACGTGGAGGAAGAAGAGTGATGCGCCGCCACCTCCCCGTCGCCCTGTTCGTCGCCTTGCTCGCCTCCGGTCCCCTGTGGCTGCCCGAGTTCGGCGTCACCCTGCTCAACTACATCGGC
The DNA here is from genome assembly GCF_036820405.1 of Oryzomicrobium sp. Taxonomy (NCBI): domain Bacteria; kingdom Pseudomonadati; phylum Pseudomonadota; class Betaproteobacteria; order Rhodocyclales; family Rhodocyclaceae; genus Oryzomicrobium; species Oryzomicrobium sp. Next base: position 74,167 of record NZ_DAISLS010000004.1, on the reverse strand, counting down.
CTCTACGCCATGGTCGCCCTGGGGCTGGTGCTGCTCACCGGCGTGGGCGGCATGACCTCCTTCGGCCAGGCCGCATTCGTCGGTCTGGGGGCGTACACCACCGCCTACCTGACCACCGCCCACGAACTATCGCCCTGGCTCACCCTGGTGATCGGCTGGATCATCACCGGCGGCTTCGCCCTGCTGCTCGGCGCCATCACCCTGCGCCTGTCCGGCCATTTCCTGCCCCTGGGCACCCTGGCCTGGGGCATCAGCCTATACTTCCTGTTCGGCAACCTGGACGACCTGGGCGGCCACACCGGCCTCACCGGCATCCCGCCGCTGAGCCTGGGCAGCCTGGAGCTCAAGTCCGGCGAATCCCTCTACTTCCTCATCTGGCTGATCGTCCTGGCCTTCGTGCTGGTCACCCGCAACCTGCTTGATTCGCGCACCGGCCGGGCCATCCGCGCCCTCAAGGGCGGCGTGGTGATGGCCGAGAGCATGGGGGTCAACACCACCCGGGTGAAGATGGTGGTGTTCCTCATCGCCGCCCTGATGGCCGCCACCTCGGGCTGGCTGTACGCCCACCTGCAACGCTTCGTAAACCCGACTCCGTTCGCCCTCAACATGGGCATCGAGTACCTGTTCATGGCGGTGGTGGGCGGCGTCGCCCACGTCTGGGGCGCCATCGTCGGCGCCGGCCTGATCACCGTGCTCAAGCAGTGGCTGCAGGACCTGCTGCCCCAGTTGCTGGGCAGCGACGGCAACTTCGAGATCATCGTCTTCGGCCTGCTCATGATCTTCATGCTGCAACGCGCCCGGGACGGCATCTGGCCCTTGGTGCTCAAGCTTTTCCACGGCCTGGGCGCCGCGCCCCGGGCCCGGGTCCTGCCCGAGGCCGAGCCCCTGGAGCGCCGCCCGGCGCGCAAGGCCGGCGAAGTGCTGCTCGACGCCCGCCAGGTGACCCGCCGCTTCGGCGGCCTGGTGGCCAACAAGGACATGAGCCTGTCCGTCGCCGCCGGCGAAATCCTCGCCCTGATCGGCCCCAACGGCGCCGGCAAGAGCACCTTCTTCAACCAGATTTCCGGGGTGGACACCCCCACCAGCGGCGAGATTTCCTTCCTCGGCGAACGGGTGGACGGGGCCGAATCCCGGCGCATCGCCCGGGCCGGCATGAGCCGTACCTTCCAGCACGTGCGCCTGCTGCCGACCATGACCGTGCGCGAGAACGTGGCCCTGGGCGCCCACCTGCGCGGCCACGGCGGCTACCTGGCCGCCGCCCTGCGCCTGGAGCGTAGCGAAGAGGCCCGCCTGCTGCGCGAGGCCCAGCGTGCCCTGGAGCGGGTCGGCCTGGCCGACTACGCCGACCAGCCGGCCGGCAGCCTGGCCCTCGGCCAGCAGCGCATCCTGGAAATCGCCCGGGCCCTGTGCGCCGATCCCTGCCTGCTGCTCCTCGACGAGCCGGCTGCCGGCCTGCGCTACCTGGAAAAGCAGGCCCTGGCCGAGCTGCTCAAGAGCCTCAAGGGCGAAGGCCTGGGCATCCTGCTGGTCGAGCACGACATGGACTTCGTCATGGGCTTGGCCGACCGGGTGGTGGTGATGGAATTCGGCGAGAAGATCGCCGAGGGCCTGCCCGCCGAGATCCAGACCAACCCGGCGGTGATCGAGGCCTACCTGGGCGGCGTGGAGTGATGAGCGGCATGGAACAGAAGAACAAACCCCTACTCGAAGTCCGCGACCTGGCCGTGGCCTACGGCAAGGTGGAAGCCTTGCAAGGCGCCAACCTGACCCTGCGCCAGGGCGAGCTGGTCACCGTGATCGGCCCCAACGGCGCCGGCAAGACCACCCTGCTGTCGGCCCTGATGGGCCTGCTACCGGCCCGGGGCGATGTGACCCTCGACGGCCAGCCCCTCTCCGCCGACGTGGACGTGGAAGCCCGGGTCGGCCGGGGCATGATCCTGGTGCCGGAAAAGCGCGAGTTGTTCGCCGAGATGAGCGTCGAGGACAACCTGCGCCTGGGCGCCTTCTCCCGCCGCGCCGAGGGCCGTGCCGCCCGGGACGACACCCTGGCCGAGGTCTACGACCTGTTCCCGCGCCTCAAGGAACGGCGCGGCCAGGAGGCCGGCACCCTGTCCGGCGGCGAGCGGCAGATGCTGGCCATGGGCCGGGCCCTGATGGCCAAGCCTCGGGTGCTGATGCTCGACGAGCCTTCCCTGGGCCTGGCGCCGCTGATCATCCGCGAGATCTTCCGCATCGTCGCCGAGCTGAAGAAGACCGGCGTGTCAATCCTGCTGGTGGAGCAGAACGCCCGGGCCGCCCTCAAGGTGGCCGACTACGGCTATGTGCTGGAAACCGGCCACGTCGCCCTGGAAGGCCCGAGCGCCGACCTGGCGGCGGACGAGCGGGTGGCGGCCACCTACCTGGGCGGCAAGAAGGGCTGAGGCCGCAGGGCCGCTACTTCGCGGCCCACGATTTCCCTTCGTCTTCCCCGCGCTGGGCGCGGTATTCCGGATCGGGCGGCAACGCCCCGGAACACCGCGCCCAGCTTGCGTTTACGCGGTGCCATCGCGCAGAGCGAGCATTGGCGCGGAGATTCGCAAGGGTGCCTTCGAGGTCCGCGCCAGGCGCGGAGTTCAGAGGGGTCAGCCCTGGGGTTCCGGGTCCGGCGCGGTGATCGGCGGCACCAGGATGCCGTACTTCTTGCCCACCCGCTGGTAGAACTCCCAGGCGGCGAACAGCTTGGGCGAGCGCGGGTCCCGTTCCCGGGCCAGCTTCAGGTAGCGCCGGCCGCGCAGGGCCATTTCTTCCTGCCAGCCCTTGTGTTCGAGCAGGGTAAAGATGGCGTTGGCGGCGTTAACCAGGAACTGCAGGTTGGGCACCCGCTCGGCGGCCTGGATGAGCAGGTCCACCGAGGCTTGCAGGTCGCCGCCCTGGGCGGCGCTGACGCCCCGGTTGTTGAGGGTGACGATCTCCTGGCTGACCTCGGCCAGCAACGCCTGGCCGGCCTCTTCCTTGCCCGCCTTCTCGAAGGCCTGGCGGATGTGGGACAGGGTGGCTGGGTCGTCGTGGTGCACCGCCGCTAGCCGCTTCATCAGCCCGCCGCCTTCCTCGTCCTTGCCCTGGGCCAGGCAGGCCTGGGCCAGTTCCACCTGGAGCCGGCGCGAGGCGGCCTCGTGGCCGCCCTCGGCCACCAGGGTGTCGTGCAGGGCCAGGGCCTGGTCCAGGTGCTTGCGCGCCCCGCTCTCGTTGCCCTCTTTGCGGCAGGCTTCCGATTCGAGCACCAGGGAGGCCAGTTCGGCCTGCTTGTCGCCGCGCCGCTCGCGCTTCAGGTCCTGGATCACCTGCCGGGCGGCGTTGATGTTGCCCTTTTCGATCAGCACCTTGGACAGGTTGGCGTAGTCGTCGGCGCAGGCCAGGGTGGAGCCCCGGGTCCGGGCCAGGGCGTTCTGGTAGGCCCGCTCGGCCTGGGCCAGATCGCCGTTGCGGCTGGCCACGTCGCCCACCAAGCGCTGGCGCTGGGTGTTGTGGGGGGCGATGCGCCCGGCTTCGAGCAGGGTTTCCTGGGCGGTGGCCGAATCGCCCCGTTCTTCCTGCAAGCGGGCGAGGAAGTCGTAGGCCGCCAGGTATTCCGGGCAATCGCGCAGCAGTTCGCTGAGCAGCGCTTCTGCCTCCTCGGCGGCGCCCCGGGCGTGCAGCGCCACCGCCAGCCCCATGCGTGCCCAGGGCAGGGGCTTGTCGGCCAGCACGCGGCGGAACACGGCTTCGCCGTCGGCATAGCGGCCGGCCGAGTTGAGGGTTTCGCCCTGTAGGCGCAGCGCTTCGCCGGCGTGGGCCGGCTGGTTGGCGACGATGGCCTCGCAGGCGGTCACCGCGGCGGCCCAGTCGCCCTTTTCCAGGGCGGCGTAAGCGGCGGAAAAGATTTTTTTCTTGAACAGGGCCCGGGCCAGCCGGGCTTGCAGCTGGTCGGCGGTGAACGGCTTGATCAGGTAGTCGTCCGGGGTCAGTTCGGCCACCGAGGCCACGTGCTGGTAGCCCCGCTCGGCGGTGACGATCATGAACACGGTGGACAGGGGGATCAGGTGGCGGTGGCGCAGCTCTTCGAGCAATTGCTGGCCGTCCCGGCCGTCTTCCAGCACGTAGTCGGAAAAGATCACCCCGAACTCGTGCTTGGCCACGTGGCGCAGGGTTTCCCAGGCCGAGCTGGCGCCGTGCACCTGGGTCACCCCCAGGGTCGACAGCATGGTGCGCAGGGCGTTGCGGGCGTTGGGGTGACGATCCACCACCAGTACGCGCAGGCGCAGCAGCTGGTCCTGGAGGGAGGCGAGCAGGGCGTTGGATTGTTGGACGGAAGGAGCGGCCATGGGGGCAAGAACGGTTGTTTGGGCGGCGAACTTAAGGGATGTGGCCCGCATGATGCAAGGGACATGAATAAAGCATGACAGGTTCCTGGGATCGCCACCGGACGGGAGGCGGACGCGGCTGGCGTCGCAAGATCGCCAGGATCGGGCGAAAAGCGGTTAAAATTCAGCCCATTGGCGCATTGTCCCGGCCCGGGCCGGGACGGGATGGCGTATAATCCCTGCCCCTTTTCCGCAGTCCTCGTCCGCTCCGCCTGGAGTCCTTCCCCATGCTGTACCCCGAATCCTTTGACGTTATCGTCGTCGGTGGCGGCCACGCCGGCACCGAGGCGGCCCTGGCCGCGGCCCGCGCCGGGGCCAAGACCCTGCTGCTCACCCACAACCTGGAAACCCTGGGGGCGATGAGCTGCAACCCGTCCATCGGCGGCATCGGCAAGGGCCACCTGGTCAAGGAAGTGGACGCCCTGGGCGGCGCCATGGCGGAAGCCACCGACGAGGGTGGCATCCAGTTCCGCATCCTCAACGCCTCCAAGGGCCCGGCGGTGCGCGCCACCCGCGCCCAGGCCGACCGGGTGCTGTACAAGCAGGCGATCCGCAAGCGCCTGGAAAATCAGCCTAACCTGACCCTGTTCGCCCAGGCCTGCGACGATCTGATCGTCGAGGGCGACCGGGTGGTGGGCGCCGTCACCCAGCTCGGGGTACGCTTCTCCGCCCGGGCGGTGGTGCTCACCGCCGGCACCTTCCTCAACGGCCTGATCCACGTCGGCCTGCAAAACTACACCGGCGGGCGCATGGGCGATCCTCCGTCCGTATCCCTGGCCGCCCGCCTCAAGGAACTGAAGCTGCCCCAGGGCCGCTTGAAGACCGGCACCCCGCCCCGCCTCGACGGCAAGACCATCGACTTCGCCGGCATGGAGCCCCAGTACTCGGACGACCCGCTGCCGGTATTTTCCTTCCTCGGCAACGCCGCCCAGCACCCCAGGCAGCTGCCCTGCTGGATCACCCAGACCAACGCCCGCACCCACGACATCATCCGCGACAACCTGGACCGTTCGCCGATGTACACCGGGGTGATTGAGGGCGTCGGGCCGCGCTACTGCCCATCCATCGAGGACAAGATTCACCGCTTCGCCGGCAAGGACAGCCATAACGTCTTCCTCGAACCGGAAGGCCTGGACACCCACGAGATCTACCCCAACGGCATCTCCACCAGCCTGCCCTTCGACGTGCAGCTGCAGATCGTGCGTTCGATCAAGGGCCTGGAGCGCTGCCACATCCTGCGTCCCGGCTACGCCATCGAGTACGACTACTTCGACCCGCGCGGCCTGAAGTCGTCCCTGGAGACCAAGGCCATCGGCGGCCTGTTCTTCGCCGGTCAGATCAACGGCACCACGGGGTATGAGGAAGCCGCCGCCCAGGGTCTTTTGGCCGGGGCCAACGCCGCGTTGCAGGCCTTGGGCAAGGACGCCTGGTGCCCCCAGCGGGACGAGGCCTACCTGGGGGTGCTGGTGGACGACCTGATCACCCGCGGCGTCTCCGAGCCCTACCGCATGTTCACCTCCCGGGCCGAGTACCGGCTGCAACTGCGCGAGGACAACGCCGACCTGCGCCTCACCGAGACCGGCCGGCGCCTCGGCCTGGTGCCGGACGCCCGCTGGGATGCCTTCTGTCGCAAGCGCGACGCCATCGAGGCCGAGCGCCAGCGCCTCAAGGCCACTTGGCTGCATCCGGGCAAGCTGCCCGCCGGCGAGGCCGAGCGGGTGTTCGGCAAGCCCCTGGAGCGGGAATACCACCTGCACGACTTGCTGCGCCGGCCCGAGGCCAGCTACGCCAGCCTGATGACCCTGCCCGGCGCCACAGAGGGGCGCGCTGAGGCGGCCCTGGACCCGCAGGTGATCGAGCAGGTGGAAATCCAGGCCAAGTACCAGGGCTACATCGACCGCCAGCAGGACGAGGTGGCCCGCGCCGCGGCCTATGAAAGCCAGGTGCTGCCCGCCGACCTGGACTACGAGACGGTGGTCGGCCTGTCCAAGGAAGTGCGCGGCAAGCTCGGCCAGCACCGCCCGGAAACCCTGGGCCAGGCCTCGCGCATCCAGGGCATCACCCCGGCGGCGATCTCGCTCTTGGTGATCCACCTGAAGAAGCTCACCGGCCGCAACGGTTCCGCCGGCCAGGGCGCCTCCTCGGCCCAGTCCGCCGCATGAGCGCCGCCCGACTGACCGCCGGGCTGGCCGCCCTGGGCCTGGACCTGGACGCCGCTGCCCAGGAAAAGCTGCTGGCCTACCAGGCCCTGCTGCTGAAGTGGAACCGCACCTACAACCTCACCGCCCTGCGCGACCCGGCCAAGGTGCTGCCCTACCACCTGCTCGATTCCCTGGCGCTGCTGCCCTTCGTCGGCGACGGCGACCTGCTCGACGTGGGCAGCGGCGGCGGCATGCCGGGCATCCCGGTGGCGATTTCCCGACCCGACCTGGCGGTGACCCTGGTGGACAGCAACAGCAAGAAGGTGGCCTTCCTCACCCAGGCGGCTATCGAACTGGGCCTGCCCAACGTGACTGCCCGCTGCGCCCGGGTCGAGGAGCTGGAGCGCCCCGGTGGTTATCCCCAGATCACCTCCCGGGCCTTTGCCGAGCTGGCCGACTTCATCGCCCTGACCCGCAAGTTGATCGCCCCGGGCGGGCGCTGGCTGGCCATGAAGGGCGTCTATCCGGCCGAAGAGATCGAGCGGCTCGATGCCGCACGCCTGGGGGTCGAAGTGGCCGCGGTGCATCCGCTCGCCGTCCCCGAGGTGGAGGGCGAGCGCCATGTGGTGATCGTGGTGCCGGAAGGCGCCGCCGCATCGGCGTAACATGGCGTCCGGCATCATGACTACCGTATATACCGTTCAACCGCGCCCCAGGGGCGCCAACAGGGAGTAAGGCACCATGCGCGTGCTGGCCATCACGAACCAGAAGGGCGGCGTCGGCAAGACGACCACCAGCGTGAACCTTTCCGCCTGCCTGGCGGCCCAGGGCCAGCGGGTGCTGATGATCGACCTGGACCCCCAGGGCAACGCCACCACCGGCAGCGGCATCTTCAAGCGCGAGGCCCTGCCTTCGGTCTATCAGATGCTGATCGGCAACGCCACCCTGGACCAGGTGCGGATCAAGACCGAGTTCGGCTACGACGTGCTGCCGGCCAACCGGGAGTTGGCCGGGGCCGAGGTGGAGCTGATCGAGATCGATCAGCGCGAAACCCGCCTCAAGTCCGAACTGGCCAAGGTCGCCGGCGACTACGACTACGTGCTGATCGACTGCCCGCCGGCTCTCAACCTGCTCACGGTGAACGGCCTGGTGGCGTCCAACGCGGTGATCATCCCGATGCAGTGCGAGTACTACGCCCTGGAGGGGCTGACCGACCTGGTCACCACCCTGCGCAAGGTGCGCGCCAACCTCAATCCCGCCCTGGAGATCGAGGGCCTGCTGCGCACCATGTACAACCCCCAGAGCACCCTCACCCAGCAGGTGTCGGGCGAGCTGGAGAGCCACTTCGGCGAGAAGGTCTACACCACCCTCATCCCGCGCAACGTGCGTTTGGCCGAGGCGCCGTCCTACGGCAAGCCGGTGATCGCCTTCGATCGGGCTTCCCGGGGCGCCCAGGCCTACATGTCCCTGGCCGAGGAAATGCTGGCGCGCCACGCCAGGGGCACCGGCCAGGGCCCGGCCGGGTTGCAGTGAGGACGGTGTTTCAGCCGCCAACCGACGAATTCAAGGAAAACGACGCCTCATGAAACAAAAGGGACTGGGCCGGGGGCTGGACGCCCTGCTGGCCGGCGAACCCGCTGCCAAGGACGTGCAGCGCAGCCTCAAGGTGACCCTGCTGCTGCCGGGCAAGTACCAGCCGCGCACGCGCATGGACAGCGAATCGCTCCAGGAGCTGGCGGCCTCGATCAAGGCCCAGGGCGTGATGCAGCCGATTCTGGTGCGGCCGCTGCGCGACCCCCTGGGCGAAAAGTACGAAATCGTCGCCGGCGAGCGGCGCTGGCGGGCCTCCCAGTTGGCCGGGCTGTCCGAGGTGCCGGTGCTGATCCGGGAAATCCCGGACGAAGCCGCCCTGGCCATGGCGCTGATCGAGAACATCCAGCGCGAGAACCTCAATCCCCTCGAAGAGGCCATGGGCCTGCAACGCTTGGTGGACGAGTTCGGCCTGACCCACCAGCAGGCGGCCGACGCGGTGGGTCGCTCCCGGCCGGCGGCGTCCAACCTGCTGCGCCTGCTGCAATTGCCGGCACCGATCCAGGACCTACTGCTGGAAAGCCAGATCGACATGGGCCACGCCCGGGCGCTGCTGCCCCTGCCTACCCCGGTCCAGTTGTCCCTGGCCCAGCGGGTGGCGAGCAAGGGCCTGTCGGTACGCGAAACCGAGAAGCTGGCCCAGCTCGCCCTGCAACCGCCCAAGGAACCGGAGCCGCGCAAGGTGGATCGGGACCTGCTGCGCCTGGAAGAAGAACTGTCCGACGTCCTGGGGGCCCGGGTGGAAATCCGCGCCAACAAAAAAGGCACCGGCAAGGTGCATATCGCCTTCGATTCCCTCGAAGAACTGGACGGCCTGCTCGGCCGGCTGCGCTGATTTCAAAGCCGGCCCCGGCGGCCCCGTTTCAACGGGCCGCCGGGGCTGTGGATAACCTGCGTTTCAAACGCTGTTGGCGTTGCGTATAACGGAAGGCGTTTGAATAGGCGAAATCCAGCACCAGAGAGGGGCGTAGCCCGCTTGCTGCGCAGCACCAACATTGACGTAATAACGATCGCGTCTTATAGTAGACCGTCTTTGTGGCGACCGTTGGCAAGGCGCGCCCAGCAGCGTTCGCGGTACGGGGAGTGCCGACGAGCGCCGAGCAGATGCAAGGTCCCGGTGGGTTTGCAGCAGGTGAGAAAAGGCGGCAAGCGTGTTTCGGGTGATCTTTCTGCAGCTGGTGATGGCGAGTTTGACAGCGGTCCTCTGTGGCTGGTTCGTCGGAATCCGCGGTGCGGTTTCGGCGGCGTTGGGGGCAGCCGCCTATTTGGTGCCGTCCTTCCTCTTCGCCGTCCGTTTAGCCGTTTCCGCCCACAGGCGCGCGCCGAGCGCCGCCGGGTTCTTCTTGGGCGAATTCGTCAAGGTAGCCGCAACGATCGGATTATTGGCGCTCGCTGCCAAGGCCTACGGGGATGTGCACTGGCCCACCCTGCTGATCGGCCTGGTAGTCGTGCTGCAAGCGAATTTCTTGGCTATTTGGAAAACGTCCTGACATGGCAACCGGTCACGAAGCACATGCCCCCACCGCGGGCGAATACATCGTCCACCACCTGACCCAGCTCAACACCACGGGTCACGCCCAGCAGTCGGTCATCGACTTCTCGGTGATCAACCTCGACACTCTGTTCTTCTCCATCCTGATGGGCGTGCTCGGCCTGTTCGTGATGTGGCGCGTCGCCAAGAGCGTTACGTCCGGCGTTCCCGGCCGCATGCAGGCCGCCGTGGAGATCGTCCTGGAAATGGTGAACAACCAAGCCAAGGGCATCGTCCACAGCGAGGAATCCCGCAAGTTCGTCGCCCCCCTGGCCCTGACCGTGTTCGTCTGGATCTTCCTGATGAACTCCATGGACTTCCTGCCGGTGGACCTGCTGCCCAAGATCTGGGCCGGTGTCTCCGGTGACGAGCATGCCTTCCTGCGCGTCGTGCCCACCGCCGACCTGAACGGCACCCTGGGCATGTCCATCGGCGTGCTGCTGGTCTGCCTCTGGTACAACATCAAGATCAAGGGCCTGGGCGGCTGGGTGCACGAACTGTTCACCGCCCCCTTCGGCAGCCACCCGGTGCTGTACCCGGTGAACTTCGCCATGCAGATGATCGAGTTCCTGGCCAAGACCGTGTCCCACGGCATGCGGCTGTTCGGCAACATGTACGCTGGCGAACTGGTGTTCATGCTGATCGCCCTGATGGGCGCCGCCTGGGCCGGTACCGCCAGCGGTGCCGCCCTGTGGGTCGGCGGCGTCATCGCCGGAACCGTCTGGGCCATCTTCCACATCCTGATCGTTGCACTGCAGGCCTTCATCTTCATGATGCTGACCCTGGTGTACATCGGCCAGGCGCACGAATCCCACTAAAGGAAACGGGCAACCCCTGGGTTGCCCGTTTCTTTCGGTGATCGATAACCACTTTTTGTTTTCAACCTTTAACCCACTTTAAGGAGTAGTCATGGAACACATCCTCGGTTTTGTCGCTCTCGCCGCCGGTCTGATCATTGGTCTGGGCGCCATCGGTGCCTGTATCGGTATCGGTATCATGGGCTCCAAGTACCTGGAAGCTTCCGCCCGTCAGCCCGAGCTGATGAACGAGCTGCAAACCAAGATGTTCCTGCTGGCCGGTCTGATCGATGCCGCCTTCCTGATCGGCGTCGGTATCGCGATGATGTTCGCCTTCGCCAACCCGTTCGTGCTCAAGTAATCCCGGACTTCCCCTTCCCGTATCAATTCATAGGGAGTTGAAGCCGTGAATCTGAACGCAACGCTGTTCGCCCAGCTCGTTGTGTTCTTCATTTTGGCGTGGTTCACGATGAAATTCGTGTGGCCGCCCATCGTGAAGGCACTCGACGAGCGCGCGAAGAAAATCGCCGACGGCCTGGCTGCCGCCGAGCGCGGCAAGCACGATCTTGAGCTTGCCACCAAGCGCTCCTCGGACGCCCTGCGCGAAGGCAAGGAAAAGGCTGCCGAACTGATCTCCCAGGCCGACAAGCGCGGCCAGCAGATCGTCGAGGAAGCCAAGGAAGCCGCGAAGGCCGAGGCGGAGAAGATCATCGCCGCCGCCCGCGCCGAAGTCGCTCAGGAAGTCGTCCGTGCCAAGGAAGAGCTGCGTGCCCGTGTGGCCGAGCTGGCCGTGGCGGGTGCCGGCAAGATCCTGCGTCGTGAAATCGACGCCAAGGCTCATGTCGACATCGTGGCGGCGATCCAGAAGGACCTGTAACGCGTATGGCTGAAAACATCACCATCGCCCGTCCGTACGCCGAGGCGGTCTTCCGCCTCGCGCGGGATGCCAAGGCTCTCGCTGCCTGGTCCGAGCGCCTCAAGGCGCTCGCCGCCGCAGCGCAGAATGCGGACATGGTCGAGGTGTTCTCCAACCCGAGCCTGTCTTCTGAACAGCGTGTGCAAGTGACGCTGGCGGTGGTGGGTGAGGAAAAGAACGCCGAATTCGCGAACTTTGTCCGGGCGCTTGCCGAAAACGAGCGCCTCGCCGTCCTTCCGCAAATTTACGAGCTCTACGAGCAACTCAAGAGCACCGAGGAAGGGGTCAAGGAGGCTGTGATCCACAGCGCCTTCCCCCTGGACGACGCCCAGCTCAAGCAGCTGGTCGCCCACCTCGAGTCCCATTTCAAGTCCAAGCTGACCGCCCGCGTTGAAGTCGATCCCGAACTGATCGGCGGCATCAAGGCCGCGGTGGGCGACGAGGTGCTCGACGCCTCCGTCCGCGGCAAGCTGGACGCCATGGCCACGGCGCTCAAGAGCTAGGAGATTTCCATGCAGCTGAATCCTTCTGAAATCAGCGAACTGATTAAAAGCAAGATCCAGGGCCTGAACGTGGGCGCTGAGACCCGCACTCAGGGCGTGATCGTTTCCGTGACCGACGGCATCTGCCGCGTGCACGGCCTGGCCGACGCCCAGCAGGGCGAAATGATCGAACTGCCCGGCAACACCTTCGGCATGGCGCTCAACCTTGAGCGCGATTCCGTCGGCGTCGTGGTGCTGGGCGACTACGAGCACATCAAGGAAGGCGACGTGGCCAAGTGCACCGGCCGCATCCTGGAAGTGCCCGTGGGCCCCGAAATGCTCGGCCGCGTGGTCAACGCGCTGGGCCAGCCGATCGACGGCAAGGGTCCTCTCAACAACAAGCTGACCGACAAGATCGAAAAGGTCGCGCCTGGCGTGATCTGGCGTAAGTCCGTGTCGCAGCCGGTGCAGTCTGGTATCAAGGCCATCGACGCCATGGTGCCCGTCGGCCGTGGCCAGCGCGAACTGATCATCGGCGACCGTCAGACCGGTAAGACCGCCGTTGCCGTGGATGCCATCATCGCCCAGAAGGGCCAGGACATGATGTGTATCTACGTGGCGGTGGGCCAGAAGGCCTCCACCATCGCCAACGTGGTGCGCAAGCTCGAAGAGCACGGCGCCCTGGAATACACCATCGTGGTCGCCGCCACCGCGTCCGAATCCGCCGCGATGCAGTTCATCGCGCCGTACGCCGGCTGCACCATGGGCGAGTACTTCCGCGACCGCGGCCAGGACGCCCTGATCGTTTACGACGACTTGACCAAGCAAGCCTGGGCTTACCGTCAGATCTCCCTGCTGCTGCGCCGTCCTCCCGGCCGCGAAGCCTACCCCGGCGACGTGTTCTACCTGCACTCCCGCCTGCTCGAGCGCGCTGCCCGCGTGTCCGAGGAATGGGTCGAGAAGCTGACCAACGGTGAAGTCAAAGGCAAGACCGGTTCCCTGACCGCTCTGCCCGTGATCGAAACCCAGGCCGGCGACGTGTCCGCCTTCGTGCCGACCAACGTGATCTCGATCACCGATGGCCAGATCTTCCTGGAAACCGACCTGTTCAACGCAGGTATCCGTCCCGCCATCAACGCCGGTATCTCCGTGTCCCGCGTCGGCGGCGCCGCCCAGACCAAGCTGATCAAGAAGCTGTCTGGCGGTATCCGTACCGACCTGGCCCAGTACCGCGAACTCGCCGCCTTCGCCCAGTTCGCTTCCGATCTGGACGAGGCCACCCGCAAGCAGCTCGAGCGCGGCCGCCGTACCGTGGAAGTGCTGAAGCAGCTGCAATACGCGCCGATGAACATCGCCGACATGGCGGTGACCCTGTTCGCCGTGACTCGCGGCCACATGGACGAAATCGACGTCAAGCGTGTGCTCGAGTTCGAGAAGGGCCTGCACGGCTTCGTCCGCCAGAAGTACGCCGACCTGGTGTCCAAGATGGAGACGACCAAGGATCTGGATTCCGAAGGCGAGAAGCAACTCGTCGCCGCCATCCAGGAATTCAAGGCCGCCTGGGTCTAATCCGTCGAGGAGAGCGTAATGGCTGGCGGCAAGGAAATCCGCAACAAGATCAAGAGCGTCGAAAACACGCGCAAGATCACCAAGGCCATGGAGATGGTGGCCGCCTCGAAGATGCGCAAGGCGCAGGAACGCATGCGTCAGTCGCGTCCGTACGGCGAGAAGATCCGGCGCGTCGCCGCCCACCTCTCCCACGCGATCACCGAGTACAAGCATCCCTTCCTGATCAACCGCGATGGGGCCAAGAAGGTCGGCCTCATCGTGGTGACCTCCGACAAGGGCTTGTGCGGCGGGCTGAACTCCAACGTGCTGCGCGCCGTCCTTCACAAGATGAAGGAATGGGGCGACAGCGGCATCGGTGTTCAAGCCACCGCCATCGGCAACAAGGGCCTGGGCTTCTTGCAGCGCGCCGGTGTCGAAGTGGTGTCCCAAGTGGTCGGCCTGGGGGATACCCCCCACCTGGAAAAGCTGATCGGCCCGGTCAAGGTGCAGCTCGACGCGTTCAATGAAGGCAAGATCGACCGCTTGTACATCGCCTACACCCGCTTCGTGAACACCATGAAGCAGGAGCCGGTGGTGGAACAGCTGCTGCCGCTGTCCGACGATACCGTCGGCACCGAGTCGACTCGCTGGGATTACGTGTACGAGCCTGACGCCAAGTCCGTCATCGACGAACTGCTGGTGCGCTACGTGGAAGCACTGATCTACCAATCGGTAGCAGAGAACATGGCTTCCGAGCAGAGCGCCCGGATGGTGGCGATGAAAGCGGCGTCCGACAACGCCAAGACGGTGATCGGCGAGCTGAAACTGGTCTACAACAAGACCCGTCAGGCCGCGATTACCAAAGAGCTGTCGGAAATCGTCAGCGGGGCTGCGGCCGTTTAACGGTTTATTGGTTTAAGGGAAAAGACGATGAGTCAAGGTGCAATCGTTCAGTGCATCGGCGCGGTGGTGGATATCCAGTTCCCCCGCGACGCGATGCCCAAGGTCTATGACGCCCTGATGCTCGACGCCTCTGCCGAGCATGAGAACGTCGAGAAGGGCCTTACCTTTGAAGTGCAGCAGGAACTCGGTGACGGCGTGGTGCGTACCATCGCGCTGGGCTCCACCGACGGCCTGCGTCGTGGCATGCCGGTGAATAACACCGGCAAGGGGATCGCCGTGCCCGTGGGCCACGGTACCCTGGGCCGCATCATGGACGTGCTGGGTCGTCCCATCGACGAAGCCGGCCCGATCGAAGCCGACGAACTGCGGGTTATTCACCAGAAGGCCCCCGAGTTCAAGGATCTCTCCCCCTCCGTGGACCTGCTCGAAACCGGCATCAAGGTGATCGACCTGGTCTGTCCGTTCGCCAAGGGCGGCAAGGTGGGTCTGTTCGGTGGCGCCGGTGTGGGCAAGACCGTGAACATGATGGAGCTGATCAACAACATCGCCAAACAGCACTCCGGCCTGTCCGTGTTTGCTGGCGTGGGTGAGCGTACCCGTGAGGGCAACGACTTCTACCACGAGATGAAGGACTCCAACGTGCTGGACAAGGTGTCCATGGTGTTCGGTCAGATGAACGAACCCCCGGGCAACCGTCTGCGCGTGGCGCTGACCGGTCTGACCATGGCCGAGCGCTTCCGCGACGAAGGCCGGGACATCCTGTTCTTCGTGGACAACATCTACCGCTACACCCTGGCCGGTACCGAAGTGTCCGCCCTGCTGGGTCGTATGCCGTCCGCCGTGGGCTACCAGCCCACCCTGGCCGAGGAAATGGGTCGTCTGCAGGAGCGCATCACCTCCACCAAGACCGGCTCCATCACCTCCATCCAGGCCGTGTATGTGCCCGCGGATGACTTGACCGACCCGTCCCCGGCGACCACCTTCCTCCACCTGGACTCCACCGTGGTGCTGTCCCGTGACATCGCCGCCCTGGGTATCTACCCGGCCGTGGACCCGCTCGACTCCACCTCCCGTCAGCTCGACCCGCTGATCGTGGGCGAAGAGCACTACGGCGTGGCCCGTGGCGTGCAGATGACTCTGCAGCGCTACAAGGAACTGCGCGACATCATCGCGATTCTAGGTATGGACGAACTGTCTCCCGAAGACAAGCTGTCCGTGGCCCGGGCCCGTAAGATTCAGCGCTTCCTGTCCCAGCCGTTCCACGTGGCCGAAGTGTTCACCGGCTCTCCCGGCAAGTACGTCCCCCTCAAGGAAACCATCAAGGGCTTCAAGATGATCGTTTCCGGCGAGTGCGACCACCTGCCCGAGCAGGCCTTCTACATGGTCGGCACCATCGAGGAAGCCTTCGAAAAGGCCAAGACCCTGCAGTAATCCTGCACGGACGTAACCGACCAGCCGCCCGCTCCCGGGGGTGACCCCGGCGAGCTGGGTCGGCGAGAGGACAGACTATGGCATTGAGAGTTCACGTTGACGTCGTCAGCGCCGAAGAGCAGATCTACTCCGGCGAGGCGGAATACGTGGTGCTTCCCGGTGAAGCCGGCGAACTGGGCATCTGGCCGCGGCACACGCCGCTGCTGACCCGGATCAAGCCGGGTGCCGTGCGCATCAAGGTGCCGGACGGCGAAGCCGAGGTGATCTACGTCTCCGGCGGCATGCTCGAAGTCCAGCCCACCATGGTCACCGTACTGGCCGACACCGCCATCCGCGGTGCCGACCTGGACGAGGCCAAGGCTCTGGAAGCCAAGAAAGCGGCCGAGGAAGCCCTGCAGAACCGCAGCGGCAACATCGACTACGCCAAGGCCGAAGCCGAACTGGCTGAAGCCGTGGCTCAGCTGGCGACCATCGACAAGCTGCGGAAGCGCCGCGCTCACTAAGGTCGTGCCGGACGGATTTCCGCCCGGCACTCCAAGAAAAAAGGCAGCCATTCGGCTGCCTTTTTTCGTTGCCGGCAGACCTATCACAAGGCTGTCGGCTTCAACCGCAACGTGAGTCCTGGTTCATTTGCTCCGGGACTGTTCGTTGAGGCGCTGTAGACGCTTCTCCAGCCGCGCCAGATCGTCGCGCAGCCGGTCCACGTCGTGGCCGAATACGGCAAGCTCGCCCTTGGCCGGCAGCAAACCCCGCTCTTCCACCAGGTATTCGGTGCCGTTGGCCAACAGCCGCTGGCCGGCCTCCCGCTGCCAGGTGACGGCCTGGCCGGCGAGCCGGCTTAAGCGATGGGCCGGAATGTCGCCAACCAGGCGAGCCAGATCGGCTTCCCCGTCCCAGCGCAGCTGGCGGAAGACGAAGCCAAGGGTCTCGGCCAGATCGGCCGCACCGCTCACCTGCACCCGGCCCAGCACAGCCTCCAGCCCGCCACCCGGCAGGGCCGTCAGGGCGTCGCCGGGTAGGCGCAGGGTCACGTCCGCTGGAATGTCGGTGTCGTTCCCGGTCGCGGCCAGCAGGCCGTCGGCGCCGATCGAAAAGGGAAAGCGCATCCCGCCTCTGCCATCTGCCTGGCCGCTCCCCAGCACCACCTGGGCGTGGCGCCCGGCGAAGGGCCGGAGCCGGCCTGCCGCCCAGCCGGACTGGGCGATCAGGTGATTAGCGGCGGCGACGAAGAGCCGCGCGCCCGCCGGGGCGCCGGAAAACGGCAGCGGCGGGGCGGGGAACCGCGCCAGCACCGGGGCAACCAGGCTTTCGAGCACGGCGCGGGGCGAGGGGAATGTGCTTCCTGTAGTCATGGCGTTGCGTCAGTCCAGCTGCTGGATGCCGGCGACGCGCCAGCCGCCGTCGCCGCTGGCCGGCTTGACCAGGTGCCAGATTTCGTCGAAGGCCGTCGGCGGTGCATCCTTCTCCTCGCGCAGCAGGCCGTAGTAGCGCACGCTGGCGATGTAGCGGCTGCCCTCGTCGGCCACTTCCAGCAGGTTGGCGTTGAGCTGGACCACATCGGTGGTCTGGCTGGCGCTGCCGCGCTCGGCAAGCTGGGCGTTGACCACGGTGAACATCTCGGGGGTCAGGAAGTCCCGGATCTCGTCGATGTGGCCGGCATCGTTGGCGGCCTGGAGGCGGACGAAGTTGCGCTTGGCCACGTCGAGGAAGCCCGCGGCATCAAAGCCGGCGGGAACCCGGGGGGCTTCGGTCGCGGCAGCGGCGGCTTCAGCGGGGGCGCTAGCGGCACCGGCGCTACCGCCAGGCAGGCTGGCTTCCGGGGCCGGGGCGTAGCTGGGGCCGCCCACGCCGGCGTACTGGAGCGGCTGCTCGTTGCGGGCCGGGGCTGCGCGGCGGGAGAAGATCAGGCGGAAGACGAACACCGCCGCCATCACCAGCAGGGCGATCATCAGGAAGTTGGCCATGCCTTCGCCCATGCCGAAGTGGGACAGCAGGGCTGCGATGCCCAGGCCGGCCGCCAGGCCGGCGATGGGGCCGAGCCAGTTGCGCTTGGGTTGGGCGGCGGCCGCCGCCGGAGCGGGCTGGGCCGGCGTGGCCTGGCTGGGGGCGCGCTGCGGCGCGGTGGGTGCCGGGGCGGCACCCGGGGCTTGGGCAGGAGCGGTGGGGGTCGCCTGGCGCTGCATGCCGTAGGACTTGCCTCCCCCCAGCCGCTTGGCTTCGGCAACGGGACTCACCGCCACCACGGCGATGGCGGCGGTGGCGATAACGAAGGACTTGAAGAAGGATGAGCGGGCCACTAGGGTCTCCTCGGATTAATGATGGTCCGAATAGACCATCAATCCGTCGTGAAATCAGTAACGATTAGTATCATCCCTTGCCCGGCGGTGACGCGCCGGGTCAGAAGCGGTAGCCGATATGCAGGGCCACCACGCCAAGGGTCAGGTTGTGGTACTCGACGCGGTCGAAGCCCACGCCTTCCATGATGCCCTTCAGGGTTTCCTGGTCCGGGTGCATGCGGATCGACTCGGCCAGGTAACGGTAGCTGTCGGCGTCGTTGGTCACCACCTGGCCGACCCGGGGGATCACCTGGAACGAATAGAAGTCGTAGAGCGGCGCCACCGGTTCCCAGACCTTGGAGAACTCCAGCACCATGACCTTGCCGCCGGGTTTGATGACGCGGCGCATCTCGGCCAGGGCCCGGTCCTTGTGGGTCATGTTGCGCAGGCCGAAGGCCACGGTGACCACGTTGAAGTACTGGTCGGGGAAAGGCAGGGCCTCGGCGTCGCACTGCACCGCCGGCACGATCTGGCCCCGGTCGGTGAGGCGGTCGCGGCCCACCGCCAGCATCGAGGCGTTGATGTCGGAGAGCCACACCTGGCCGGTGGGGCCGACCCGCTTGGCGAAGGCCAGGGACAGGTCGCCGGTGCCGCCGGCCACGTCGAGGACCCGGTCACCGGCCTTGACGCCGCTCTTGCCGATGGTGAAGGCCTTCCACAGGCGGTGCAGGCCACCGGACATGAGGTCGTTCATCACGTCGTAGCGGGTCGCCACGGAGTCGAACACGCCGGCGACGCGCTTGGCCTTGTCGCTTTCGGCCACCTGTTGGTAGCCAAAGTGGGTGGTCTTGTTGGTGGTATCGGTTTCGCTCATGGCAGTGCTTTCGACGGAACGGCGTCAGAAGTCGGAATTTGGAATTCGGGAAAAGGCGGGAAACGAGGATTGGCGGATCAAAGGATCAGCTCTTGCAGCCGCAACTGCCGGAACCGCAGCCGCCGGCGGCAGGGGCACCGCTTTGCGGCAGGGGATCGCGGGACAGGCCGGCGGCGTCGAGCTTGGCCAGGTAGTCGGCCCACCAGGCCTCCTGGTTGGTTCCCAGTTCGTACAGGTAGTCCCAGGAATACAGGCCGCTGTCGTGGCCGTCGGAGAACACCGGCTTGAGGGCGTAGCTGCCCACCGGTTCGACCCGTTCGATGCCTACCTCGCGCTTGTTGGCTTGGAGTTTTTCCTGGCCCGGGCCGTGGCCGCGCACCTCGGCCGAGGGCGAATAGACGCGCAGGTATTCATAGGGCAGCTGGAAGCTGCGGCCATCGGCGAAGGCGATTTCCAGCACTCGGGACTTCTGGTGCAGGGTGATGGCGGTGGGCAGGGGGGTGTCTTTGGTCAGTCCGGCCATGGCAAGCTCGCGGAGAAAACGGCAATATCCCGTCCGCCGTGGCGGACCGGGGCGGTGGGGCGCCTATCTTAGCGCAAAGCCACCCTCCACCCGCTCCCCGGCTGTGCAAAACCGCTGGAAAAACATGGCACCTTCGGGCCGTGACGTTGTCACGAATCTGTCACGGGGCTTTAATAGACTGGCCGCCAATTATTCATGTAGTGAGCGAGAAACCGTCATGCCCGCCAACATTCTCGTGGTCGAAGACGAACCCGCGATCCAGGAGCTGATCGCCGCCAACCTGCAGCACGCTGGCCACCACGTGCTGCGCGCCGACGATGCCGAAACCGCCGGCCGTCTGGTGCGCGACGCCCTGCCCGACGTGGTGCTGCTCGACTGGATGCTGCCCGGCCAGTCCGGCATCCAGTTCGCCCGCAAGCTGCGCGGCGAGGAGCGCACCAAGGACGTGCCGATCATCATGCTCACCGCCCGCAGCGACGAGCAGGACAAGATCCTCGGCCTGGAGACCGGCGCCGACGACTACATCACCAAGCCCTTCTCGCCCCGGGAGCTGGTGGCCCGCATCAAGGCCGTGCTGCGCCGCCGCGCCCCGCAGATGACCGAAGACTCGGTGGAAATCGGCGGCCTTAAGCTTGATCCGGCCACCCACCGGGTCACCGGCGACGGCCGGCCGGTGGAGCTGGGGCCCACCGAATTCCGGCTGCTGCACTTCTTCATGACCCACCCGGAACGGGTGCATAGCCGCACCCAGTTGCTCGACCAGGTATGGGGCGACCACGTCTTCGTCGAAGAGCGCACGGTGGACGTGCACATCCGCCGCCTACGCAGCGCCCTCGAACCCACCGGCCATGAAGGCCTGGTGCAGACCGTGCGCGGCAGCGGCTACCGTTTTTCCTCCCTGCAAGACTGAGGAAAGCCGGGCGCCATCGTGAAAACCCTCTGGTTCGGCGCATTCTTCTCCGCCCTGCTGCTGACCATGGTGGGGACCGGCGTGGGGCTGGCCCTGGGCACGGCCTGGGGGCTCGGGGTGGCACTGGTGCTCACCGTCCTGCTCGGCCTGCACCATCTGCAGCAGTTGCACAAGCTGATGGGCTGGCTGAAAGGCCCCCTGGATGCGCCGGTGCCCGAAGGCTCCGGCATCTGGGACAAGGTGTTCATCGGGCTGCACCGCCGGGTGCGCACCCGCAACGAGCAGCAGCGGGCCCTGAACCTGGCCCTGGAGCGCTTCCGCCGCGCCGCCGAGGCCCTGCCCGACGGGGTGGTGATCCTGTCGCCGCACCGCCAGATCGAAGGCATGAACTCCAAGGCGGCGCTGTTCCTCGGCCTCAATCAGCGCACCGACATGGGCCAGACCATCACCAACCTGCTGCGCCAGCCGGACTTCAGCGCCTATCTGGATACCGGCGCCTTCGACGATCCCCTGGTGCTGCGCAACACCCGGGCCGACGGGGCCAGCCTGCAGATCCAGGTGGTGCCCTACGCCGGCGAGCGGCAGCTGCTGCTGGTGCGCGACGTGACCAAGCTGGAACGGCTGGAGACCATGCGCAGCGACTTCGTCGCCAACGTCTCCCACGAGCTGAAGACGCCCCTGACCGTGGTCGCGGGTTTCATCGAAACCCTCCAGGACCTGCACGGTTCCCTGAGCCCGGATCAGGTGGAGCACTACCTGAGCCTGGCTCACGACCAGTCGATCCGCATGCAGCACCTGATTTCCGACCTGCTCACCCTGTCGGCCCTGGAAACCGGCGGCAGCAACGCCGAGGTCGAGCCGGTGGCCGTGGCGCCCCTGCTCGAAGCAGTCCAGGCCGATACCCTGGCCCTGTCGGGGGGGCGGCACCGCATCACCCTGGAGATGGACGGCCCCAGCCACATCCTGGGCGCCACCACCGAATTGCGCAGCGCCTTCGGCAACCTGGCCTCGAACGCGGTGCGCTACACCCCGGAAGGGGGAAGCATCGCCCTGCGCTGGCAAAAAGTGGATGGTGCGGCCGGCGGGGACGGTGGCGCCGCCTTCGTCGTGGCCGATACCGGCATCGGCATTCCGCCCCAACACATTCCCCGCCTTACCGAGCGCTTCTACCGGGTGGACCGGGGCCGTTCCCGGGAATCCGGCGGCACCGGCCTGGGGCTGGCCATCGTCAAGCACGTGTTGACCCGGCACCAGGGCTGGCTGGAAGTGGAAAGCGAGCCCGGCAAGGGCAGCCGCTTCACCGCCAGGATTCCGGCGGCGCGCCTGGTTTCGGCGCCGGCGCCCGGCACCGCCCGGGCTGCCTGATCCGCTGCCGCAGGCGAGGCCGGCGCAAGCCCGCCGCCGGCCGTGGCATCACTCCGCCGCGGTAAAACTAACCCGCTCGAAATCCCCTCCCTGCTCCAGCAGCCGGGTCAGCCTGATCCGCCACTGGCTGTTGTCGGCGGCCACTTCCAGGTGGCGGCCGGTGACGTACCAACCCTTGGGAATCACCAGGGAGGCCGCCTGGCCAAGGGCCGGCAGTCCCGCCAGAAGAAAGCCGGGCTGGTAAGGGTCCCGGTTCCCGCCGCTGGGTACCGGGCGCAGCGCCACCGCCGTCGGCAGGCCGGGCAGCACCGCCACCCCCAGCACCAGTCCGCCGTCCCGGTCTTCCATCAGCCAGCTGGTGCGGCCAAGCAGGCAGTGGGCGCCGTCCGGAGGAACCACGGCGAGCAGTTGGTCGTGATTGAGGCGCAGTCCGGCGCGGTTGCGGTTGAGGCGGAATCCCGCAGCGGAGTGGTTGATGACCTGCCAGGTTTCGGTGGCCTGGGTGTCGTGGTGGGGCGTCCCGGCCAGGCCGGCGGCCGGTTCGACCTGCTGGCGGAACATATAGAGGCGTTCGAATTCCCCGCGCGAATAGACGGCCGTCGCCGGCTGGACGAAGGCGCGCCCCGCCAGCAGGCGGAAGATGGCATCGCCGCCTCGACAGACCCGGGCCTCGCCGCTGGCAGGCAGGCGGCGGAAGCGGCGCGGTGCGGCGGTGAGGGACCAGGGGCGATGGAGCTGGCCGATCAGGTGGGCGCAGCGGTCGGCCATCATGTTGTCCCCCAGTCCGAGTTGAGCGGGCTGCACCCGCTGCGCCAGCTGGACCTGGGTCTGCTGCAACTGGGCCGTAAGGCGTCCGACGTCGAGCCGGCGCAGGCCCGTCCCCGACTGGCCATCGGCCAGCGGCCGCACCCCGGCGTCGGCAAACAGGTCGACTGCGAAGCGGGGCAGGGCTTCGGTCTCCACCGCGTCGATCTGCACCAGGGGCGCCCAGCGCGAGGCCAGGCGGCGCACGAAGGCCAGGGCGCGCAAATCCAGCCCATAGGGGGCGGCCAGGTCGAGCAGCAGGGCTTCCACATAGGTGGCTGTGGCGTGGGTCGAGCCACGGCCCGGGTCCAGGGGTTCATCCACCGGCTGGGTTGCCACTCCCCACTCCTCGGCGCTGGCGTAGTAGCCGTGCAGATCGAGCCACAGGCCGGGGGGCGCTTCGCGGCGGGCCCGGTAGTGGTCGTACAGGGCATGGCCGGTGCAGTACAGGCAGCGCTGCAGGATCAGGGCCAGCTGCTGCGGCGACAGGGGGTCGTCGGCGGGCGCCACCTGGGCGCAATGAGCATAGGCGCTGGCCAGGCGGTGCCAGTCCCCGGCAACCCAGGCGAGCACTTCCTGTTCCCGCTCGCCCAGGGGAACGGCCCGGTCGGTGAAGGTCCGGGCCATTTCCTCCTGCAGGTAGGTGAAGGCGATGCGGCCCTGTTCGAGCAGGGTCAGGTAGTCCGCTGCCGGCAGGGGGGCGTGGCGTAGGCTGTCCAGCAGCACGGCCAGGTCGTGGCGGGCCTGGGCCGGGTTGGCCAGGGGTAGGGCGGCCAGATGGGCCAGCCCCGCGTCCAGGGTGGGGATCGTGGGTAGGCCCGCGGGTTTCGGTGGGTTCGGGGAAGCGGGGTGGTGCGCGGTGAGTGCGATGTTCATGGCCGGTTCCTCGAACGGGTGGGGAATACCCCGGGTTATGCCTTGGCCGGCTCCAGCTCGGCCTTCAGGGCCTCCGCCAGGGTGCGGTCGTCCACCGCTGGCCGGGGGGCCGGGGCGACGCCGTCGGTGCGCCGCGCCGCCCAGATCGCGCCGGGAAAGGTGGGGTCGTCGCGCCAGCGCGGAATGATGTGCCAGTGTAGGTGAGGCACCATGTTGCCCAGGCTGGCGAGGTTGACCTTGTCGGGGGCGTAGAGGCGCCGCAGTACCCGTTCGCAGGCCAGCACCGCCGTCATCAGGCGCTGCTGTTCGCCGTCGTCCAGGTCGCTCATCTCCCCCGCATGGCGGGACCAGATCACCCGCAGGAAGCCCGGGTAGTCGGGTTCCTCGGCACGGATGATGCGCCACTCGGGGCTCTCCACCAGAAGCTGGCCTCCCGGAGTGGCGCACAGGGGGCAGGCGGACGGGCTGGCGGGGACGGCCATGGGGGCTCCTGGAAAGCGTGAAGTGGGCACCGGAAAAAGCCGGTGGATGCCGGCCGCGCCCATCGCGGACCGTGCCGGTCGGGGCCGGAGGATAGCGTGGGAATCACGGGAATGGCGGGGATTCCTCCCCGCCCACACGCCGCGGGCCGACTTGATACCTTTTTTCTATGCCTGGGCCGGCGGGGCGACAAGGGAATCCATCACGCCGGAGGCCGATCCGAGGGCGAAAGTCAGACCGGCTGGACGGCGGCGAGTTCGCAGTCCGCGCCGGCGGCGAGGACGCTTTCCAGGCGCCACTGCTGGCGCCCGTTTCCGGCCGCCGCCGGGGGCGGTACGTCGGCCAGGCGGCCGCGCCGGTAGGCGCCCCGGGGCAGAAGCAGGGCCGGCAGCTCGTTATGGCCGACCCATAGGGCGGGATGGGTCTCGCCCCCGTCGGCGAAGCGGGCGAGGACGCCGGCCACCGGGCCGTCGATGCGTCGCACCTTGACCGCCAGCCCGCCCCCCAAGGCCATCAGCAGGCTGGAAACCCGGCCGAGACCGAAGCGGCCGGCGGAATCCGCCACCGCCACCAGTTGGTCGTGGAAGAGGCGTTCCGGTGGCCGCGGGTGGAAGAGCCGCCAGGCCTCGGCCCCCTGCTCGATCACGCCCCATTCGCTGGCTTCTGGCACCTGGGGTGTGCCCTGGCTGCCGCTGCTGCCGAACACCACCAGCCGGTCGAAGTCGTTGCGGGTCTGCACCGGCCTGGCGGCATCCGGCGCCAGTTGGCCGAGGTGCCAGGCCAGGGCGGAGAAGGCGGTGATCAGTCGGGCCTGGCCCTGGATCGGTTCGGGCGCGTAGGCCCGGGCCAAGGCCTGTTGGGACCAGGGGGGACGCAGGTGGTCAAGCAGGCGGCTGCATTCGTCTGCGCCCAGTCCCTCGCCCAGGCCGAGTTCGGCCGGGCTGTGGCCGGCCTTGAGGCGGCTTTTCAGGCGCCGCAGGTGCTCGGCCAGGGGGGCGCTGTCCAGGACGCGCAGGGCGCCCCGGGCATCGCCATCGTTGCGGCCTTGCCTGCGCAGGCCCCGGTCGGCGCGCAGGTCGATCAGGAAGGGTGGCAGCTCGCCGTCTGCGGGCAACGGCATCACCGGCGCCAGCTTAGCCAGGCGGCGCGCCCAGCGCTGGGTCTGGCGCTGCTCGCGGAAGCTCTGGGAGGCGGGCTTGGCCATGTCGATGAGCAGGGTGGCCACGTAGTGGCGCATCGGCCCTACGGTGCGGCCCTTGCGGTCGGGCCAGGCCTGGGCGGCCACGCCGGCGGCTTCGGCCGCTGCGAAGTCGCCGTGCAGTTGGCGCCACAGCCCGGCGGGCGGCTCGCTGCGGGCGAGCAGGGCGATTTGCAGGGCCTGGCCGCGGTGGAACAGGGCGCGTTCGTAGGCCTGCGCCGGTTCGGCATGGGCCGGGGCGCCGACGGGTTGGGGGCCCTGGCTGGCCAGCCCGTCCGCCAGGCGCCGCCAGGCATCGGCGCAGGCGGCGAGCAAGGCCAGGGTCTGGGCGAGGACGGCGGTCTCGGCCTCGGCGAAGGGCAGGGGGCGGCCGCGCAGGCGCTTTTCCGCGTCTTCCACCACCAGGGCCAGGGGCGCTTCCGCGCCGTGCAGCGCCGCGAATTGGGCGGCAGCGGGTAGGGCGTGCGCGGCCAGGGCGTCCATGTAGGGGGCGAGGCGGCCCAGGGTGGCCAGGGGGTCGGCCAGGGGCAGGGTGGCCAGGTAGGCGGACGCGGCGTTGGGGGAGGTCAGGTCGGGCACGGACATCGGGGCCTCCAGGGGGCGGGAAGGTCCGCAGGCGGATGGAGAAAGTATGAAATATTTCACACAAATGGAGTTGGGGAGATTGTGCCGCCTTGCGCCGGGGAACGCCAGACGGGCGTCGGGGGCAAAAAAACGGGGCATCCAATGGATGCCCCGTGAGTGGGTTTGGTTCCGGCCGGCGTCTTACAGCAGCACCCGCTCGATGCCGCCCTGGTTGGCCTTCTGCACGTAGTCGGCCATCCAGTTGTCGCCCAGGGCGGACTTGGCCATTTCGACCACGATGTAGTCGGCCTCCAGGTTGGCGTCGTCCCGGTAACGGGAGAGGCCCTGCAGGCAGGACGGGCAGGAGGTGAGGATCTTCACCTTGGCGGCGGCATCGTCGCCGCGCAGGGCGGCGGCGCCCTTCTCGATTTCTTCCTGCTTGCGGAAGCGCACCTGGGTGGACACGTCCGGGCGGGACACCGCCAGGGTGCCGGATTCGCCGCAGCAGCGGTCGTTGAGGGGCACCGGGGCGCCCATCAGCGATTCGAGCACCTTGGCCGAGGCGTGGGTCTTCATCGGCGTGTGGCAGGGCTCGTGGTACATGTACTTCACCCCGCTCAGTCCCTCGGCCTTGACGCCCTTTTCCATCAGGTACTCGTGGATGTCGAGCAGGCGGCAGCCGGGGAAGATCTTCTCGAACTCGTACTTCTGCAGCTGATCCATGCAGGTGCCGCAGGAGACGATCACCGTCTTGATGTCCAGGTAGTTGAGGGTGTTGGCCACCCGGTGGAACAATACCCGGTTGTCGGTGGTGATCTTCTGGCCCTTGTCCTCCTCGCCGGCGGCGGTCTGCGGGTAGCCGCAGCACAGGTAGCCCGGGGGCAGCACGGTGGTGGCGCCGACCTCGTAGAGCATGGCCTGGGTGGCCAGGCCCACTTGGGAGAACAGGCGCTCCGAGCCGCAGCCGGGGAAGTAGAACACCGCGTCGGACTCCTCGGTGGTCTTCTTCGGGTTGCGGATCACCGGGATCACCGCATCGTCCTCGATGTCGAGCAGCGCCCGGGAGGTGCGCTTGGGCAGGTTGCCCGGCATCGGCTTGTTGATGAAGTGGATCACCTGGGCCTTGATCGGCGCGGTGCCCAGGGTGGCGGGCGGATGCTTGACCTGCTCCTGGATCAGCCCCAGGGACTTGGCCACCTTGTGGGCCAGGTTCTGGGCCTTGTAGCCGATGTCCATCATGCCGACGCGCATCGCCTTGATGGTGGCCGGGTCCTTGATGGTGAGGAAGGCCATGGCCAGGGCCTTGCCCGGGTCGGTGCGCTTCTTGCCCTGCTTGCGCAGGAAGTTGCGCATCGCCACCGACACGTCGCCGAAGTCGATGTCCACCGGGCAGGGCTTCACGCAGCGGTGGCAGATGGTGCAGTGGTCGGCCACGTCGTTGAATTCGTCGAAGTGGGCCAGGGACACGCCGCGCCGGGTCTGTTCCTCGTAGAGGAAGGCTTCGATCAGCAGGCCGGTGCCGAGGATCTTGTTGCGCGGCGAGTAGAGCAGGTTGGCCCGGGGCACGTGGGTCGAGCACACCGGCTTGCACTTACCGCAGCGCAGGCAGTCCTTGATCATGTTGGCCACGCCGCCGATCTCGGACTTCTCCATGATCAGCGACTCGTGGCCGATCAGGTTGAACGACGGGGTGTAGGCGTTCACCAGGTTGCCGCCGGGCAACAGCTTGCCCTTGTTGAAGCGGCCTTCCGGGTCCACCTTGGCCTTGTAGTCGCGGAACGGCTGCATCTCCGCGTCGGTCAGGTAGTCGAGCTTGGTGATGCCGATGCCGTGCTCGCCGGAGATCACTCCGCCCAGGCTGCGGGCCAGGGCCATGATGCGGTCCACCGCCGCGTTGGCGGTCTGCAGCATGGCGTAGTGGTCCGAGTTCACCGGGATGTTGGTGTGCACGTTGCCGTCGCCGGCGTGCATGTGCAGGGCGACGAAGACCCGGCCGCGCAGCACGGCCTTCTGGGCCTCTTCCATCTTTTCCAGGGTCGGCCGGTAGACGTTGCCGTCGAAGATGGTTTCCAGGGGGCGCTTCAGCTCCTTCTTCCACGACACCCGCACCGAATAGTCCTGCAAGCGGTGGAACAGGGTCGGGTTGGCCGCCCGGTTGGTCAGCTCGCCGGCATTGATGCCGAATTCGGCGAAGCGGGCCTCGGCCTCGGCCAGGGGCAGGTCCAGGTTGGCCAGCAGCCATTCCCAGCGGGCGCGCACCTGGGCTACGTGCTCCAGGGCCGCCTCGCGCCGGTCGCCGATCAGCACGTCCTTGTCCAGGGCCGAATCGCCGGCATTGACCGGCAGGTCGCCTTGCAGGAACTCGGTCAGGGCGTCGCACAGCTCCAGCTTGTTCTGGATCGACAGTTCGATGTTGATGCGCTCGATGCCGTCGCAGTAGTCACCCATGCGCGGCAGGGGGATCACCACGTCCTCGTTCACCTTGAAGGCGTTGGTGTGCTTGGAGATGGCGGCGGTGCGCGAACGGTCGAGCCAGAACTTCTTGCGCAGCTCGGGCGAGACGGCGATGAAGCCCTCGGCGCCGCGCAGGTTGCACATCTTCACCACTTCCGAGGCGGCGGCCATCACCGCGGCCTCGTCGTGGCCCACCAGGTCGCCGATCAGCACCATCTTCGGCCGGCCGTGGCGCTTGGCCTTGGTGGCGTAGCCCACCGCCTTCACGTAGCGCTCGTCCAAGTGCTCCAGGCCGGCCAGCAGCACGCCGGATTGGGCACCGGCGCCGCCCGGCTTGAAGTAGTCGGTGATCTCGACGATGGAGGGCACGGCTTCGCGCACCTGGCCGAAGAATTCCAGGCAGACGGTGCGGGTCACCGGCGGCATCTTGTGCAGCACCCAACGGGCGGCGACGATGATGCCGTCGGTGCCTTCCTTTTGCACCCCGGGCAGGCCGGACAGGAACTTGTCGGTGACGTCCTTGCCCAGGCCGACCTTGCGGAACTTCTGGCCGGGGATCTCGAGCAACTCCTCGCCCAGCAGGGTCTTGCCTTCCGCGTCGAAGCGACGCAGGCGGAAGGTGGCCAGCTCCTGGTCGTGGATCTTCGACATGTTGTGGTTGAGCCGCTCCACCTCCAGCCAGTTGCCGTCGGGGGTGACCATCTTCCACCAGGCCAGGTTGTCGAGGGCGGTGCCCCACAGCACGGCCTTCTTGCCGCCGGCGTTCATGGCGATGTTGCCGCCGATGCAGGAGGCATCCGCCGAGGTCGGATCGCAGGCGAACACCAGGTCCGCATCCTCGGCCCGTTCCATGACGCGGCGGGTGACCACGCCGGCGCCGGTGCGCACCGTGGCGACCTTGTGGCCGACGCCCGGCAGTTCCAGGTGCTCCACCGGACCCATGTCGATCAGCTTCTCGGTGTTGATCACCACCGAGTAGGGCGACAGGGGCACGGCGCCGCCGGTGTAGCCGGTGCCGCCGCCCCGGGGAATGATGGTCAGGCCCAGGGCGATGCAGTCGCGCACCAGGGGGCCGATTTCCTCTTCCGTATCGGGATAGAGGACGACGAAGGGGTATTCGACGCGCCAGTCGGTGGCGTCCGTCACGTGGGACACCCGGGCCAGGCCGTCGAAGGCGATGTTGTCGCGGCGGGTGTGGCGGGACAGGGACTTGAGGGCCTTGCGGCGCAGCTCGCCGGTCTTGTCGAACCACTGCTCGAAGCGGTCCACCGCCTCGCCGGCGGCCACCACCAGCTTGCGCACCTTCTCGGAGCGGGCCGGATCTTCGTTCTCGGTGGCGCGGCGGCGCTTTTCCACCTCGCGCAGGCGGTGGCGCAGGGCGTCCACCAGGGCCTTGCTGCGCCCCGGGTTGCCGAGCATGTCGTCCTGCAGATAGGGGTTGCGAGTGACCACCCACACGTCGCCGAGGACTTCGTAGAGCATCCGGGCAGAGCGGCCGGTGACCCGCTCGCTGCGGAGTTCTTCGACGATCTGCCAGTTTTCCTCGCCGAGCAGGCGAATGATGATCTCGCGATCGGAAAACGACGTGTAGTTGTAGGGGATTTCGCGCAGGCGTGCAGTCATGGAGGTGCGTGGCGTTCGCCGCAGTCCTTAAAAACAGGATTTTACAGTATTGCGCTGCGGAAAAACCGCGGCGGCCCCTGCGCCGGAGGCGGCAAAGCCCCTATCCATCATGGGGTTAACCGGGGCGGCGGGCGTTTCGGGGCAAGGGCGTCCGCCCCGCCGCCGCCATCATCCCGCCAGCCAGCCGGCCCCCAGGGCCAGCACCCCGTAGCGGGCGGCCTTGCCGGCGGCCATGTAGAGGGCGCAGGCCGGCCAGGACAGGCGCAGCCAGCCGGCCACCAGGCACAGCCCGTCGCCGATCAGCGGCGCCCAGGCCAGCAGCAGGCTGGCGCTGCCCCAGCGGTGCACCCGCGCCAGCCAGGCCGGCGACAGGGGGCCGTCGCCGCGCTGCAACCGTTCCCAACGCGCCCCGTGGGGCAAGACCCGCCCGGCCGCGTAGGAGGTCATTCCCCCCAGGGTATTGCCCAGGGTCGCCACCAGCAGCGCCGCCGCCAGGGTGTCCGGGTGGGCGTAGGCGAACGCCAGAAAGAACGCTTCGGAACCGATGGGCAGCAAGGTGGCGGCCAGCAGGCTGACCAGAAACAGGCCGCCCAGGCCAACGGCCGGGTCGGAAAGCCATTCGAGCATGGAGGTGGGGCGGGGAAAAGGTGGTGAAAGGCGTGGGCGGCCCAGGGTGCGTCCGCCACGACAGTGGCCGGCATTATGGGCCGATCTGACAACCGGGCCTACCCGCCGCCGGTGCGTTTTGGAGCAGGAAATCGCGCTTCGGCGAACCTGTCATAAAAATAAAACACGGATTTGTGCACCAAAATGGTGATTTTTGGCGTTATTAGCCGGCTTCCTCTGACTTTATATATAGATTCTATGCCTTAGGTTGAATTGCCAGAGGGGGAGTCTTTAGCGATATTGCGCGGGATTTGGTGTTTGACGGCGGCGATTCCGCCGATCGAGCAAGTCTGACCGGTTCCGATTTCCTGAACGGACTTCCATGGCGACACCGTTGCCGCCGCATGTCGAGTTGCGCCCCGTTACTTCCGCCGACCTGGAATTCCTGTTCCAGGTCTATGCCTCGTCGCGCGATGAGGAGCGGGAGCTGGTCGGCTGGGACGAGGCCGCGTGGGAGCGCTTTCTACGCCAGCAATTCGATTTCCAGCATGCCCAGTATCAGCGCAATTACGACCACCCGGCATTCGACCTGATTGTCGTTGACGGCCGGCCGGCCGGCCGGCTGTACGTCAATCGCCAGGCGGGCGACATCCGGGTGGTGGATATCGCCCTGCTGCGCGACTACCGGCGCCTGGGCGTCGGCGGAGGGCTGTTGCAGCGCTTGATCGACGAGGCGGAGCGGGAGCAGGCCGGGATCAGCCTGCACGTGGAGCGGAGCAATCCCATCCTGGCGTACTACCGTCGGCTTGGTTTCCAGGTCGAGGCGGACCGGGGCGTCTACCTGTTCATGATCCGCCCCCCGATGGCCATGGCGACAGGGCAGCCATGAGCGCTCAACACTTTGAGCACTTCCTGCCGCACATCGGCACCGATTTCTTGGTCAGTGATCTGGCCTCGGGGCGGCAACTGCCGTTGCGCCTGGAGTCCGTCGACGACGCCCGCACTGCCGCCAAGGAGGGGTTCTCGCTGTTTTTTACCGGCACAGCGGAGACGCCCCTTCGTCATGACACCTATGCGGTTATCCATCCTGCCCTCGGCCAATTCTTCATCTTTCTCGGCCCAGTGATGGGCAGCGCCCCTGGCGGCGTTCGCTACCAAGCCGTATTCAGCCGCCTGAAATAAAACACCTGCAAGGAGAAACCATGGACGCCTTCATTGGCGAGATCCGGATGTTTGCCGGGGACTACGCCCCCCAGGGATGGGCGTTGTGCGATGGGAGCCGCATTCCCATCGCCGGGAACGAAGCCCTGTTCTATCTGCTAGGCACCACTTATGGCGGGGACGGGGTCGCCAACTTCGCCCTGCCCGACCTGCGCGGGCGGTTGCCCCTTGGCCAAGGGCAGGGGCCTGGCCGTTCCGTCCGCGCGCTTGGTCAGTCGTTCGGCAGCGAAACGGTGAGGTTGAGCCAGTCCGAGTTACCTCAGCACACCCATGTCATCCAGGCGGGCGGTGAAGCCTCGTCCTCTTCCCCATTGGGTGCCATTCCTGGCGCCGGAATCTTCAACCAATTCGCTTCCGCGGTCAGCGCCCCCACTGCCATGTCGGCCGCCGCTGTTTCCCGTGCCGGCAACGACGGCGTCCACAACAACGTCATGGCAAGCACCTGCATCAATTTCATTATTTCCCTGACCGGGATTTTCCCGAGTCAGGGCTGAAGGAGCTCCGTGCTATGGAACCTTTTGTCGGCGAAATCCGCGCCTTTGGTTTTGGAGTGATTCCGCGCGGCTGGGCGCTCTGCGACGGCAGCACCCTACCCATCCAGCAGAACGCAGCCCTGTTTTCCTTATTGGGGACGACCTACGGCGGGGATGGGATCCGCACCTTCCAGCTTCCGGATTTGCGGGGGCGCGTCTGTGTCGGGCAGGGCCGCGAGCAGGATTACCCCATGGGGCGCGCAGCGGGCCAGGAAAGCGTGAGCCTGACGGCGGCCCAGATTCCGCCCCACATCCATCAACTGTCCTGTGTTTCCGTCACCGGCACGAGCAACGATGCCACCGGTGTACTGCCTGCCTCGTCCCCCGCCACGACCCCGGCCTATGCGGCGCTTCCTGCTACCGGGGCCATGGCGGGGGATGCGCTGGCTCCGTCCGGTGCTTCGGCGGCCCACAACAACATGCAGCCATCGCTGGTGGTGAATTACTGCATCGCCCTCACCGGGATTTTCCCGCCTCGATCCTGATCTTCAAGGAGCGCTTTATGGCTGACCCCTTTTACGGCGAGATTCGCCCCTTTGCGTTCAATTTTGCTCCGGTGAACTGGGCGGTCTGCGCGGGGCAACTCGTGCCAATTCCGCAGAACACCACCCTTTTCTCCATCATCGGCAACCGCTTCGGCGGAGATGGACGAACCACGTTCGGGCTTCCCAATCTTCAGGGCCGGACCGTCATGGGCAGCGGCGCAGGGCCGGGTCTGACCCCCCGTAATGTCGGGGATGTGGACGGCGCCATGAGCGAAAGCCTGACCGCCGATGCCATGCCTGCCCATAACCATGCCGTGACGGTGCAAAACGGCAACGGCACCGTCACGTCTCCTGCAGGCCATTACTGGGCGAAAGGCGTGACGGTGGGAAGCCGTCCCGCGCCAGTGAGGACGTATGCCGGCCAAGCGGCCAATGGCGCCATGTCACCGGCACTGATCGGTGTCAGTGGTGAAGGCCAGGCGCATGACAACGCCCAGCCTTACCTCGTGCTGAACCTATGTATCTGCCTAGTTGGAGATTTTCCGGCACGTCCCTGATACCGGGGACCGAGTCGCCGCCTGAATTACCGATCGTTGCTGGAGAACACGTAGTGTCGTCAAGAATGTCGCTTGTCATGCGCCTGCTGCGCATCCTGTTGTTGCTGCTGTCCGTGATGGGAGCCACGTCGGCCGGGGCTGTGGTGCAAACCGGGCCGGTCACGTTTGGTCCGCCCTCGCCTACGCTAGGCTTCCCTTTTGAAGTACTTGATGGCAGCGGGCTGCGGTTCTACAACACGTGGTTTCTAGACAGCGATGCCGGGGCGAACTACATCCCTCCCCATCCAGGGCCGTATGCGACGACAGACTGCGCCGGTACCTGCTACGGTACAAGCGCCAACCCTGCGCGGATCGGCACGATTTCCGGATATGACCATTTCAATATTAGTTCACTGGAAATATCGAGCCCGGGGACTAACAGTTCCGTCACGATCACGGCCTACCTCAATGGCGCGATTGTGGACGGCAAAGTCATTTCGCTGACCAGTGACACCTACAGTTTCAAAACGGTCCAGCTGGATTTCACCAACATCAATGAGCTTCGGTTCGCCGCAGATGGCGATGGTTTTATAAGCATCGACAACCTGATGGTGTCGCCCAATTTTCCAACCCTGGCCATGACGCCTGCCGCTGGAACGCTCACGGCGGGAGCCATGGGGGTTGCCTACAGCCAGACTTTCGCTGCCAGTGGCGGCTCGTCCTATGTGTATTCCATTAGCGCCGGAGCGCTGCCCACTGGCTTGAGCCTCAATACTGCCAATGGCGTCGTTTCGGGCACCCCTAGCTCAAGCGGGACGTTCTCATTCACCGTGACGGCTACCGACGTTACGACCGCGACGATCAGCCAGGTCTATTCCCTGACGATTGCACCTCCCGGGATCAACATAACCCCGGCCACCATACCCGGAGGCACCGTGGCGACGGCCTACAGCCAGTCGTTTTCGGCGAGCGGAGGTACCGGCCCTTATACCTATACAATCATCAGCGGCAGCCTGCCGGCGGGCCTGACCTTGAGTTCCGGCGGTGTACTGTCGGGCACGCCGACAGCGGGCGGAACCTTCACCTTTGCTGTGCGCGCAACCGACAGCAGTGGCGGAACGGGCCCCTATTCCGGGACCAGTTCCAATATTTCGTTGACCATCGCTGCACCGATCCTGGGCTTTTCTCCGGCAACCCTGCCGGCGGCTACGCCGGCCACAGCCTACAGTCAGCAGATCAACGTCAGCGGCGGCACGGCGCCCTACAACAGTTTTGTCGTGGCCAGTGGCAGCCTGCCGCCGGGCTTGACCCTCAACGCGACCGGCCTGGTCAGCGGAACGCCGATCGCGGCGGGAAATT
This sequence comes from Oryzomicrobium sp., assembly GCF_036820405.1. Taxonomy (NCBI): domain Bacteria; kingdom Pseudomonadati; phylum Pseudomonadota; class Betaproteobacteria; order Rhodocyclales; family Rhodocyclaceae; genus Oryzomicrobium; species Oryzomicrobium sp. Next base: position 39,762 of record NZ_DAISLS010000004.1, on the reverse strand, counting down.
ATTCGTTCACCGTCAGTGCCAGCGACAGCAGCACAGGGTCCGGGCCCTACAGCGGAACCAGCGGCACTATTGCTGTGACCGTCAACGCCCCGACCCTGACCCTGTCGCCAACCTCGTTGCCGAACCCGATCCGGAACACGGTCTACACCCAGACGCTCACGGCGGGCGGCGGCGTGGCCCCCTATACGTTCAGTGTGTCCAATGGCAGTCTGCCGCCCGGCTTGAGCCTGGCTACCGGCGGCACCCTGTCCGGGACGCCGACGGCCGAAGGCACCTACAACTTCACCGTCCAAGCAACCGACAGCACCGGCGGCACCGGCGGCACCGGCGCGCCCTTTTCCACCCTCCGTACCTATTCGGTGACGGTCAATCCCCCGCTACCGATAGTCAATGCGGCGAGCGCCACGGTGGCGTACAACAGTTCGGCCAATCCGGTCACCCTCAACATCACCGGCGGCGCCCCGAGCAGCGTGGCGGTGGCGAGCGGGGCCAGCCACGGCACGGCGGTGGCGTCGGGCACCAGCATTACTTACACGCCGAATACCGGGTACTCGGGCAGCGACAGCTTTACCTACACGGCCACCAATGCGACGGGCACGTCGGCGCCGGCGACGGTGACGGTCACGGTCAATCCCCAGGTGCCGACGGCCGGAGCGGTGAGCGCCACAGTGGCCTACGGCAGCGGCGCCAACCCGATCACGCTCAACATCGGCGGCGGTATGCCGACCAGCGTGGCGGTGGCGAGCGGGGCCAGCCACGGCATGGCGGTGGCGTCGGGCACCAGCATCACTTACACGCCGAATGCCGGGTATTCGGGCAGCGACAGCTTTACCTACACGGCGAGCAACGCCGGAGGCACGTCGGCGCCGGCGACGGTGACGATCACGGTCAATCCCCAGGTACCGGTAGCCGGCGCGGTAAGCGCCACGGTGGCCTACGGCAGCTCGGCCAATGCCATCACGCTCAACATTGGCGGCGGCGCACCGTCCAGCGTGGCGGTGGTGGCGGGGGCCAGCCACGGCACGGCCACCGCGTCGGGGACCAGCATTACTTACACGCCGAATGCCGGCTATTCGGGCAGCGACAGCTTCACGTACACGGCGACCAACGCTGGCGGCACGTCGGCGCCGGCGACGGTAACGATCACGGTGACGCCCCAGGTGCCGGTGGCCGGGGCGGTGAGCGTTGCGGTGGCCTACAACAGCTCGGCCAATCCGATTACCCTCAACCTCGCAGGCGGCGGTGCGCCGACCAGCGTGGCGGTGGTGGCGGGGGCCAGCCACGGCACGGCAACCGCGTCGGGGACCAGCATCACCTACACCCCCACCGCCGGCTACGTCGGCAGCGACAGCTTCACGTACACGGCGACCAACGCCGGCGGTACGTCGGCGCCGGCGACGGTCACAGTCACGGTCAATCCCCAGGTGCCGGTGGCGGGGGCGGTGAGCGCCACGGTGGCCTTTGGCAGCAGCGCCAATCCGGTTACGCTCAGCATCAGCGGCGGTGTGCCGACCAGCGTAGCGGTGGCCACCCCGGCCCAGCACGGCACGGCCACGGCGTCGGGGACCAGCATCACCTACACCCCCGCCGCCGGCTACTCGGGCAACGACAGCTTCACCTACACGGCGAGCAACGCCGGGGGCACGTCGGCCCCGGCGACGGTGACGATCACGGTCAATCCCCAAGCCCCGGTGGCCGGGGCGGTCAACGTCACCGTGCAGATCAACAGCGCCAACAACCCGATTCCCCTCAATCTGACGGGGGGGGCGGCCAACAGCGTGGCGGTGACCACCGCGCCGGTGCACGGCACCGTGGCGGTGAATGGGGCGGCGATCACCTACAGTCCGAATGCCGGCTTCAAGGGCACGGATTCCTTCGTCTATACCGCGACCAACACCACGGCCACCTCGGCTCCGGCGACGGTGACGATCCAGGTCATGGGCCGTCCGGACCCGACCCAGGACGCCACGGTGACGGGCCTGGTGGGCAGCCAGGTGGAAACCGCCCGGCGCTTCAGCCAGGCCCAGATCGGCAACTTCCAGTCCCGCCTGGAAAGCCTGCATGGCCGCCTGCGCCGGCAAGATGGGGCCGCAGCGCCGTTGGCCGGTGGGAACCTGCCGGGGCAGGGGCCGACCACCGACGGGCCGGGTTCCCAGAATCCGCAACCGCCGGCCCAGGAGCCGCAGCAGCGTCAACGGCGCGGTAACGCGCTGGCGTCCGCCCAGCCGGGCAGCCCGGTGCCGACCATGATCGGCACGGGCAGCGTGGCCGGGGTCAATTCCGGCAATGGTGTACTGTCCGGGAGTATGGGCGGCGGGGCCCAGCCCCAGGCCGGGGGCGGTGGATTCGATCCCTTCTCGCTGATTTCCGGCGGGCGCCTGTCCGCCCAGGGCTTGCCCTCCCTGAACATCGGCAGCAAGTCCAACGATGCCTTCGGCAGCGGCATCGACGTGTGGAGTGCCGGGGTGATCAACATCGGCCGTCAGGAGGATGCGGGCATGACCTTCACCACCTCGGGCATTTCCTTCGGCGCCGACCGCCGCTTCGGCGACAAGCTGGTCCTGGGCGTCGGCGCCGGCTTCGGCCGGGATTGGACCAAGCTTCAGGAAGGCGGGCGCAACAGCGGCAACGACTACTCCTTCTCGCTGTACGGCAGCTACCAGCCCATGCCCGGCACCTTCATCGACGCCATCGTCGGCGTCGGCCACCTGGAGATGGAATCGCGCCGCTACTCGGCGCCGGCCGGCGCCTTCGCTACTGCCAAGCGCAGCGGCACCCAGTGGTTCGCCTCGGTCAGCGGCGCCTACGAGTTCCGCACCGACCAGTTCCTGCTGTCCCCCTACGGGCGGCTTGACCTGGCCGAGACGCGGCTCGACGCCACCAGCGAGAGCGGGGCCGGGTTCTACAACCTGACCTACTTCTCCCAGACGGTGAACACCACCAAGCTGTCCTGGGGCCTGCGCGGCGAAACCGTGATTGCCCTGGAGTCGGCGCGCATCCGGCCCAATTTCCGCACCGAGTACCAGCACGACTTCGAGGACCCCGGCGTGGCCCGGGTCGCTTATGCGGACGACCTGGGGGGCGCGATCTACCAGATCGCGCCGACCCGGATCAACCGCAACGCCCTGGTGTTCGGCCTGGGCAGCGACGTCGACTTCAAGCGATCCTGGTCCCTGGGCGCCCGCTACCAGTACAGCAACAGCATGGGTTCCATGACCATGCACAGCTTCAGCCTCAGTATCCGCAACTCGTTCTGACCCATCCGGTTCGCCACGGCGGACCAGCGGGGCGGGGCCGGCAGGCTCCCGCCCCGTTTTTTTGGGGCCGGCGGCGGATATGCCGCTCGGGACGCTCCGCGCATGGACTGAGCCCCGACCCGGGGGGTACACTGGGTCGCTTTACGCCTTCGGCAGCCCCCTCTTCCCATGCCGCACGATTACCTTACCAAGGTGCTAAACGCCCAGGTCTACGACGCCGCCGTCGAGACCCCCCTGGATTTCGCCACCAACCTGTCGGCTCGCCTCGGCAACCGCTTCCTGCTCAAGCGCGAGGACATGCAGCCGGTGTTCTCGTTCAAGCTGCGCGGGGCCTACAACAAGATCGCCCACCTGTCGCCGGCCCAGCTCAAGCGCGGCGTGATCTGCGCCTCCGCCGGCAACCACGCCCAGGGCGTGGCCCTGTCGGCGGCCAAGATCGGCTGCCGGGCGGTGATCGTCATGCCCACCACCACGCCCCAGATCAAGGTCCAGGCGGTGGCGGCCCGGGGCGGCGAGGTGGTGCTGGCCGGCGAGTCCTTCGACGAGGCCTACGCCCACGCGGTGGAGCTGGAAAAGGCCGAGAAGCTGACCTTCGTCCATCCCTTCGACGATCCGGACGTGATCGCCGGCCAGGGCACCATCGGCATGGAGATCCTGCGCCAGCATTCGCGCCACGACGGACCGATCCACGCCATCTTCTGCGCCATCGGCGGCGGCGGCCTGGCCGCCGGGGTGGCCGCCTACGTGAAGCGGGTGCGTCCGGACATCAAGATCATCGGCGTGGAAACCTTCGACGCCGACGCCATGGCCCGTTCGCTCAAGGCCGGGCGGCGGGTGCGTCTCGACCAGGTGGGCCTGTTCGCCGACGGCACGGCGGTCAAGTTCGTCGGCGAGGAAACCTTCCGCCTGTGCCAGGAATACCTGGACGAGGTGGTGCTGGTGGACACCGACGCCATCTGCGCCGCCATCAAGGACGTGTTCGAGGACACCCGCTCGATCCTCGAACCCTCCGGCGCCCTGGCCCTGGCCGGCGCCAAGGAATACGCCAAGCGCCACAAGCTCAAGGGCCAGACCCTGGTGGCGGTGGCCTCCGGCGCCAACACCAACTTCGACCGCCTGCGCTTCGTCGCCGAGCGGGCCGAGGTGGGCGAGCAGCGCGAGGCGGTGCTGGCGGTGACCCTGCCGGAGAAGCCCGGCAGCTACAAGAAGTTCGTCTCCCTGATCGGCTCGCGCAACATCACCGAGTTCAACTACCGCTACAACGACAAGTCCGAGGCCCACGTCTTCGTCGGCCTGCAAGTGGGCAACCGGGCCGAGTCCCTGAAGCTGGTGGAGCAGTTGCAGAAGCACGGCTACCCGACCCTGGACCTGACCGACGACGAGATGGCCAAGATGCACATCCGCCACCTGGTCGGCGGCCACGCGCCCAACGTGCGGAACGAGATCCTCTACCGCTTCGAATTCCCCGAGCGGCCCGGCGCCCTGATGAACTTCCTCAACAAGATGAGCGCCGGCTGGAACATCAGCCTGTTCCACTACCGCAACCACGGCGCCGACTACGGCCGGGTGCTGGTGGGCATGCAGGTGCCGCCGGAGGACATGGGCGACTTCAACCGCTTCCTCGATCAGCTCGGCTACCTGTACTGGAACGAGAGCGACAACCCGGCCTACAAGCTGTTCCTCGGCTGAGGCCGGCGGAGGCGCTGCGCGCCGGGGGGCGCTGTCCCCCGGCGCCCTGTAACACCGAACGAACACCGCGGCGGCGAGAAGCTGCACGCCGCAACCCCAAGCGGGGCGCGGCTTTCCGATATGGCTGTCTGGAGAACGAGGCGGGGCGGGGCTTCTGTCCGATGCCTGAGTAAACCGACCGGCTCAGTCGAATTCGACGAAGCCCGATTCGGTCACCAGCCCCATCAGGGGCGCGTCGTGGGGTTCCGGGTGGATGGTGTCCACCCGCTGGAAGTCAAAGCCCACTCCCAGGGTCACCACCGGGTGGCCGACAGCCGCCAGCCTGGCCAGGGTGCGGTCGAAGAAGCCGCCGCCGTAGCCGAGGCGAAAGCCCGCCCCATCCACCGCGTTGACCGGGATCAGCAGCACGTCGGGCAGCACCAGGTCGCCTTCGCTCGGCGTGGGAATGCCGTAGCGGTCCGGCGCCAGCGGCGTGGCCGGGGTCCACGGGCGGAAGGCCAGGGGCTCGCCGGGGGCCACCACCACCGGCAGGCAGGCGTGGCCGCCCTGGGCCAGCCAGGTGCGGATCGCCGGGCGCAGGTCCGGCTCGTTCTGCACCGGCCAGCAAAACCCGATGGTCTTGGCTCGCCCGTCGGGGAAGAAGGCGAAGAAGTCGGCGGAAAAGCGCGCCGTCAGGTGGGCGCACACGGCGGCGCTGCGCTGCGCCGCATCGGTGGGGGGCAGGGCCTCGCGCCGGGCGATCATGTCCTGGCGCAGCCGCTTGCGCGCCGCCGTCCGCTGCGCAGCATCCCGGGCGGCCCCGGCAATCCCGTCGGCCGGCGCTGTCATCCTGGGGGCATCCCCTGCGTTCACCGTGTTATCCTCAAACCGTCCCACTCGTCCCCAGCCTCCCATTCGTCCGTAGCGGCCCTACCGGCCTGCCAGGTGCGAAAGCCGGGACGTCCGCAATTTGCCGCAGCCTATCACATGCCGTCTCGCCGCCTGCTCCGCCGCGCCACCCGCTTCGCGCCCCTGGTCGCCGCCGCCCGCTTGTCCTTCGTCCTGGCCCTGGCGCCCCTGACCTGCAACACCGCCCTGGCCCAGAGCGACGACGATCGTCTGCTCGCCGCCAAGGATGCCGCCCGCCTCGGCGACCGGGCCAAGCTCACCGCCCTGGCGTCCGATCTCCAGGGCAGCGAACTGGGGGCCTACCCGACCTACTGGCTCCTTTCCGCCACCCTGAAACGCCCCGGCGACGTCGACGACAACGCCATCCGCGCCTTTCTGACCCGGGAAGACGGCACCTACCTGGCCGACAAGCTGCGCGGCGAGTGGCTCAAGCAGCTGGGCCGCTACGGCCGCTGGAGCGTCTTCGACGCCGAATACCCGAAGCTGGTCCAGGGCGACCCCGAACTCAACTGCTACGCCCTGCAATCCCGCCTGGCCCGGGGCGACGCCGCCGCCCTGGACGACGCCCGGGCCCTGTGGCTGACCCAGCTGGAAGTGCCCGAGGGCTGCCAGCCGGTGCTCAATGCCCTAGTCACCCAGGGCAAGGTCGGCACCACCGACGTCTGGGCCAGGGTGCGCCGCCAGGTGGAAACCGGCAAGCAGGGGGCGGCACGGGCCACCCTCCAGTACCTGCCCGAGGGCCAGACCCCCTCGGCCAAGCTGTTCGACCTGGTGCTCGACAAGCCCCTGCCCTACCTGATCAAGCAACCCGCCGGCAGCCTGGACGGCCGCACCAGCCGCGAACTGGCGGTGCTCGCCCTGGCCCGCATCGCCAAGAACGACCCGGCCATGGCTGCCGAGCAGCTGGATCGCCTGGGCGCCCGCCTCACCCCCGAGGACCGGGCCTACGCCTGGGCCTACGCCGGCTGGCAGGCCGCCTTCCGCCTGATGCCCGAGGCCCTGGGCTACTACCGCAAGGCCGACGCGGCCCTGGGCAAGCCCCTGGCCGCCCCCCTGGTGTCCGACGACGCCCTGGCCTTCCGCACCCGGGCCGCCCTGCGCGCCCAGGACTGGGGTGAGGTACTGCGCAGCATCGAGGCCATGGCGCCCGCCCAGGCCGCCCAGCCGGAATGGGTGTACTGGCTCGGCCGGGCCAAGAAGGCCGGCGGCCAGCTGGAGGCGGCCAACGCCCTGTTCGCCCGGTTGTCCGGCCAGCCCCACTTTTACGGCACCCTGGCCGACGAAGAGATGGGGCGCAGCATCACCGTGCCGCCCAAGGCCCGCCCCGCCAGCCCCGAAGAGCTGGCCAAGGCCGGCGCCAACCCCGCCTTCCGCCGCGCCCTGGCCTTGAACCGCCTGGGCCTGCGCACCGAGGCCGTGCGCGAATGGAACTGGGGCACCCGGGGCCTTTCCGACCGGGACCTGCTCGCCGCCGCCGAGGTGGCGCGCCGCGCCGAGTTCTACGACCGGGCCATCTATTCCGCGGAAAAGACCCGGGGCGAGCACGACTTCTCCCTGCGCTACCTGGCTCCCTACGCCGACCAGGTGCGCCCTGCCGCCCGCTCGGCCCAGGTGGACGAAGCCTGGGTGTACGGCCTGATGCGCCAGGAATCGCGCTTCGTCACCGGCGCCCGCTCGTCGGTGGGCGCCTCCGGCCTGATGCAGCTGATGCCCGCCACCGCCCGCTGGGTGGCCAAGAAGATCGGCTTGGCCGACTACCACCCGGGCCGGGTCACCGACACCGAGGTGAACCTGATGCTCGGCACCTCCTACCTGCGTCTGGTCAAGGAAAGCCTGGACAACCACCCGGTGCTGGCCTCCGCCGCCTACAACGCCGGCCCCGGCCGGGCGCGCAAGTGGAAGGATGTGAAGCCCCTGGAAGGGGCGGTGTACGCCGAGACCATCCCCTTCTCCGAGACCCGCGACTACGTCAAGAAAGTGATGAACAACGCGGTCTACTACGGCGCCCTGTTCGACGGTACCCCGCCGTCGCTGAAGCGCCTGCTGGGCACCGTGGCGCCCCGGGGCGGGGCCGATGCGAGCCTGCTGGAGAAGGGCGAGGAACTGCCATAAACGGGGCAGAAACCGGAGGGAAGGGCGAAAACGCCGCGTTTTGGCGTAAAATGCCGGCGTAAAGCAAAAGCACGCTTCCCGGACGGCGCGGCCGTCCCCCTTCCTAAAACGACGGTTTTGCACCCATGGCGATGAACAAGATCCTGGTAATCGGCGGTAGCGGTTTCGTTGGCACCCACCTGGCCAACCAGCTCGTGGAACGGAACATCTCGGTGGTGGTGCCCACCCGCCGCCGCGAGCGCACCAAGCAGCTGATCCTGCTGCCCGCCGTGGACATGATCCAGGCCGACGTCTTCGACGAAGCCGCCCTGGTGCGCCTGATGGACGGCGTGGACGCGGTGGTGAACCTGGTCGGCGTGCTGCACAGCGACCCGGCCCTGCCCTACGGCCCGGCCTTCAAGCGCGCCCACGTGGACCTGCCGCAGATCATCGTTTCCGCCTGCAAGAAGGCCGGCGTGCGCCGCCTGGTGCACATGAGCGCCCTCAAGGCTGCCGCCGACGCCCCTTCCGAATACCTGCGCTCCAAGGCCGCCGGCGAAGCCATCGTCCTGGCTGCCCAGGGCGAGCTGGACGTGACCGTGTTCCGCCCCTCGGTGATCTTCGGCCGCGGCGACGCCTTCCTCAACATGTTCGCCCGTCTGCTCAAGTCCTTCCCGGTGATGCCCCTGGGCGGCACCAGCGCCCGCTTCCAGCCGGTGTGGGTCGAGGACGTGGCCCGGGCCTTCATCGCCAGCCTGGAAGACGAATCCACCTTCGGCCGCGCCTACGACCTGGCCGGCCCCCGGGTCTACAGCCTGCGCCAGATCGTCGAGTACGTGGGCCAGCTCACCGGTCACCGCCGCCCGGTGATCGCCTTGTCCGACGGCTGGGCCTACCTGCAGGCCGGCCTGATGACCCTGCTGCCCAAGCCGCCCCTGTCCCCGGACAACCTGCGCTCCATGGAGATCGACAGCGTGCTGGCCGGCGACAGCGTCGCCCCGGCCGGCTGGAACCCGGAATACCTGGAAGCGGTGGCCCCCACCTATCTGGGCCGCCACCAGCCCAAGCTGCGCCTGGACGTGTTCCGCGCCCACGCCGGTCGCTGACCGCACCGCGCCAGCCGGCGCTTTCCAGGAGACCCCCGCGGTCGCCCGCTGCAAGGCCCTCGACCGAGGGCCTTGCGTCTTTTGGCCGTTGGCATCGACCCGGCGGCAGCCAGCGGCGCTTCGTTCGGCGCAGGTCGGTCCTGTGCGGGACGCTGCCCGAACCCGCCCGTGGGGGCTGGCGTATCGGTGCCTGCTACCGGGCGAGCGGCCTTCGTTGCAGTGTGTTCTCCCGCGCCCCGGTTTGCCGGGGCTTTCCTCCACCTGAGCGAACCCAGCCTTCCTGCCCATGAAAACCTACATCGTCGGCGGCGCCGTGCGCGACCGGCTCCTCGGCCGACCGGTCAACGACCGGGACTACGTGGTGGTCGGCGCCTCCCCCGAGGCCATGGTGGCCCAGGGCTACCTGCCCGTGGGGCGGGATTTTCCCGTCTTTCTCCATCCCAAAAGCAAGGAGGAGTATGCGCTCGCTCGCACCGAGCGCAAGACGGGGCGCGGCTATCACGGTTTTGCCTTTTACGCGGCGGAAGACGTCACCCTGGAAGAGGACCTGGCCCGGCGCGACCTGACCATCAACGCCATGGCCGAGGAAGTGGGCGGCGACGGCACGGTGGTGGACCCCTACGGCGGCCGGGCCGACCTGGCCGCCAAGGTGCTGCGCCACGTCGGCCCGGCCTTTGCCGAGGACCCGGTGCGTATCCTGCGCCTGGCCCGCTTCGCCGCCCGCTTCGCCGATTTCACCGTGGCGCCGGAAACCTTGGCCCTGATGCGCGGCATGGTGGACGACGGCGAGGCCGACCACCTGGTGCCCGAGCGGGTCTGGCAGGAGGTTTCCCGCGGATTGATGGAGCCGGCGCCGTCGCGCCTGATCCAGGTGCTGCGCGAGTGCGGCGCCCTGGCCCGGCTGGCGCCGGAGATCGACGCCCTGTTCGGCGTGCCCCAGCGCCACGAATTCCACCCGGAAGGGGACGTGGCCGCCCACCTGCTGCTGGTGCTCGACCGGGCCGCGGCCCGGGGCGAGCCCCTGCCGGTGCGCTTTGCCGCCCTGTGCCACGACCTGGGCAAGGGCACCACCCCGGCCGAGTACCTGCCCCGCCACCACGGCCACGAAGAGCGCGGCGTGCCCCTGGTGGAGGCCCTGGCCGCCCGCTGGAAGGTGCCGACCGACTGCCGCGATCTGGCCCGCCTGTGCACCCGCTACCACGGCACCATCCACCGGGCCGCCGGGCGTGACGAGCACCTCACCCCGTCCACCTACGTCAAGGTGCTGGAGCATTGCGACGCCTTCCGCCGCCCGGAGCGCTTCGCCCAGCTCCTCGCCGCCTGCGCCTGCGACGCCCAGGGGCGCCTCGGCCATGGTGACGACCCCTATCCGGCAGCGGCGCTGTGGGAGCGGGCCCGGGCCGCGGCGGCGGCGGTGGACGGCGGCGCCATCGCCCGGCAGTGCCAGGAAGCGGGCAAGCCGGCGACCATCCCCGAGCGGCTGCACCAGGCCCGGGTGCGGGCGGTGGCCGAGGCGTTGTCCGGCTAAGGGGTAGAGGGGCTGGACGGGCGTGCGCCTGTAACCCGGCGCCCCTGGCCGATTTTCCGATAAAGGATGTGAGGAACGGTCGACGCTGCAGCGTTGCACGGCCATGCGCGGGAACGCCAAGCGGGGTGCGTCTTTCCACAGGGGGCGCTGCGGGGTCGTGAGGCTGGCCGATCCGCCCGGGCTGGACCGGCTAGCCGTTGGTATCGGGCAGGCAATAGGGACGACGGAGCGGCTAGGCGGCGCCGAATGTATTAATAAAATTCATCTATCCAGCTTGGCGGAAAGCAAAGGTCCGCGCCAGTATTGGTTTTTGGCGCTCCGCCTGTTGGGAAACATGAAGAAAATTAATAGATCGAAAGTGCTCCCCGGACGCCCCGGGCACCCGTTGGCGATGGCGCCGCCAGGCATGTCGGGACATGCCGGTGCCCGCGACGGGCGAAGACGCTGAACGGGAGGGATGAGCAGGAGAGGGAGGGTCGGGGCGGTACGGCCGTAGCCGCATACCCACGGCGCCGGCCGCAGCCGGCGGCCCTTACTCCAGGGACCGGGTCTGGGAGCGCAGGGCTTCCACCTTGCGCTCGGCCCGCTGCACGTCGGCCTTGAGCTGTTCCTGGCGCTGGAAGTAGCTCTCGCGCAGGCGCGAGGTGCCGCCCACGTTGCCGACCCGCTCGCCGGGCAGGGGCTCCTCGCCGTCCTTCTGCCGTTGCCGGGCGGCCTCCAGGTTCTGTTCCGCCGCCTTGAGGGCATCGTAGGAGGCGTCGAAGCGCTCCTGGCGCGCATCGCCCTGGGCGGCTTCCGCCTTTTCCTGTTGCAGGCGGCGCTGGGCCTCGGCGCTCTGCTCGGGGGTCACCGTGTCCGCCGGAGCGATGCTTTCCACCTTGCGGGCGCCGGCAGGTACCGAGTCGCCGAAGACGACGCGGCCGTCCGGGGTCACGTAGCGGTACATCTGGGCGCTCGCCGGAACGGCGGCCAGGGCCAGGATGGCGGGGAGGAGGCAGAGCAGGGGGGCGCGGGTCATGGCGGTTGGAGTCTCAGGGCCGTTGCCGGTTCCGGCCTACAGCAGGCGCAGTACCAGGCCCAGCAGGGCCGACAAGAGCAACGTGGTGGTAAAGGGAAAATGGTAGGCTCGACCGCGGAAGGCCACACGCACATCGCCCGGCAGCCGGCCCAGGGGCAGACGCCGGGCCATGGCCGGATGCAGCACGCCGATGACGATGACCGCCAGGCCCAATGCAATAATCCACTTCAGCATGACAAAAAACCCAAAACCGAAGCCGCCATTTAACCATGCCCTCCCGGCCGGCGGCCCCGCCGCCTTGCCGATGCGCCGGGGCGGTTTCCCTCCGCTCTCCTGATCCGACCATGACCCCAAAACTGGAAATCATCACCCGCCTGCCGCCCGCAGGCGTGGCGCGCAAGCCCGTGCCCCTGCTGTTCGTCCATGGCGCCTTCATCGGCGCCTGGTGCTGGGACGAGTACTTCCTAGCCTGGTTCGCCGCCCGGGGCTACGTGACCCAAGCCGTGTCCCTGCGCGGCCACGGCCAGAGCGAGGGGCACGACCACCTGGACTGGTGGAGCATCGGCGACTACGTGCGCGACGTGCGCTTCGTCGCCGCCGGCATGGAGCGGCCGCCGGTGCTGATCGGCCATTCCATGGGCGGTTTCGTCGTGCAGAAGTGCCTGGAATACGCCAAGGACGAACCCTGGCCGGCGGCGGCCCTGCTGGCCGCGGTGCCGCCCCACGGGCTGGCGGCCAGCACCATGCACCTGGCCCTGGCCCGGCCCGACCTGTTCGGCGAGATCAACCGCTACATGGCCGGCCACGCGGCCCATCCTGACCTGCTGGCCGACGTGCTGTTCGCCCACCCGATGGATGAGGCGCGGCTGGAGCGCTACTACGGACTGATGCAGGGGGAATCGTCCCGGGCGCTGTGGGACATGAGCCTGTTCGACCTGCCGCGGCTGTACGCGATGCGGGTGCCGCCCCTGCTGGTGATGGGGGCGGAGGCGGACCGGCTGATTCCGGCCGCCCAGGTGCGGGCCACGGCGGGGGCCTACGGGGTGCCGGCCCACGTCTTCCCCGACATGGGCCACGGCATGATGCTGGAACGGGACTGGCTCCAGGTGGCCGAGCACCTGGCCGCCTGGCTGGAGAGCCTGGAGCTGTGAGCCTCAGGCGGTGGTGTTGACGTTCTGGCCCAGGTGGTCCGGCAGATTGGCGGACTGAACGGGCTGGGGCAGGGCGGCGATCAGGGCCATGGCGCCCTGCTGCTCGATCTGCATAGCCTTCTTGAGCACGCTCAACTGGACCTGGTTGGTCTGGTTGAGGGTGGTCATGGCCGTGGCGGTGGCGGCAATGCTGGTGACGTCCATCGGACTCTCCCGATTCATCGGCCCCGGAGGGCGGCAAGCAAACAACAGACAACAACGTACGGCAACAACTTTATCATAGTCGATCCCGCCCGTGCCGGCCGGGGGCACGAGCCCCGCCGGCACGCACATGCCTACAAGGACACGCCATGATCGATGCCCTGCGCTACGGCCAAGATGCCGACGCCGTTTCCCTGGAAATCACCCGCCGCCTGATCGCTCTCGGGGCCGACTGGGGCAACCCCGCCCAGATGCGTGCCCTGGCCGAAGAGATGCTCGACGAGACCGCCCTGCACCGCATCCGCGAGCAGGCCGCCGGCGGCGACCATCTGGCCCAGGCCAAGCTCGACCTGTTCGGCCTGTCCGGGATCATGCTGATGACCATGGAGCACAGCGCCGACCAGGGCATCCTGGCCCACGGCAACGACGCCTGGAAGGCGTTCGCCCGGGCCCTCTGGCAGGCCAAGGACGGGGCCTGAGACGAAATTCGGAGCCTGGCCGGCCCGTACGCGGCGGCCCGAATCCGGACAATATCCGGGCGAAGACGCCGCCGAATGACCCTCCGCCGCCCGGGCGGGGAGAGCCGAAGGCTTACAGCGCCGCCAGCCGGTCGTGGCGGGCGAAGCCGACCAGGGGTTCGGCCAGGCCCTTGCCGCAGGCCAGCACCTTGAACAGTTCCCCCATTTCCGCCGGCGAGGTCAGCTTGTGCACCGCGCCGGTGGCGCGCAGCCGGGCGTTCTCGTCGGGCAGGGCGGCCAGGGCGTCGAGCAGCCCGCAGTTGTAGAGGAAGGCCGCCTGGCCGGTGTAGCCGAGCACGTCCAGGCCGCCGGTAAAGGCCGCTTCGGCCATGGCGGTGAAATCCACGTGGGCGGTGATGTCCTGCAAGCCGGGCAAAAAGAACGGGTCCGGGTGGGCGTGGTGCCGGTAGTGGCACATCAGGGTGCCGGCGCGGCGGTCCGGGTGGTAGTACTCCCGGCCGGGAAAACCGTAGTCGAACAGCAGCACCAGGCCGGCCTCCAGGCGCCGGCCCCATTCGCCCATCCAGGCTTCCGCCGCCAGGTTGATTTCCGACAGGTAGCCCGGCGCGATGCCGTAGTCCCCGGCCAGCCGTGCCGCGCCGGCGGCCAGCGCCCCGGCGGCGGGCCGGTCGGCGAAGGCGAAGCGGCCGTCCTCTGCCAGGGCCACGCCCCGTTCCTGGGGCCCGGTATCGCTCCAGCGCACCAGTTGCACCGGCATGGCGTCGAGCACCTCGTTGCCCAGCACCACGCCGCGCCAGCGTTCCGGCAGCCGGTCGAGCCAGTGCACCCGGGGCAGCAGGTGGGGGGCAGCGGCGGCGATGGTGTCGCGCTGGCGGGCGGCCAGCTCGCCGGAGACTTCCAGGATGGCGTAGGTGTCCGGCAGTGCACCCCGGGCTTCCAGGGCGAGCAGCAGGTCGGCGGCCAGCCGGCCGCTGCCGCCGCCGGCTTCCAGCACCTGGGGCGCGCTGCCGGCCATGCCCTGGGCCACCTGGACGGCGACAGCCTGGGCGAACAGGGGCGTCAGTTCCGGCGCGGTGACGAAATCCCCGGCCGCGCCGAACTTGTGGGCGCCGCCGGCGTAGTAGCCGAGCCGGGGGGCGTAGAGCGCCAGTTCCATGAAGCGGGCGAAGGACAGCCAGCCTCCGGCCTCGCGGATCGCCGCACGGAGCTGGTCGCTCAGGGCGTCGCTGGCGGCTTGGGCGTCGGGGGAGGGCAGGGGCAGGGCCATGGCAGGGATCGCTGGGGAAGTGGGACCGCGGAGGAGGGACGGAGAGGCGAAGGGAAGCGAAGTGTGAAATATTTCCTGGTGTGTGAAATTTTTCACGCCTTCCGGCGCTCGGGAAAAGGCCGGAATCATCGGGCAATCCGTTAAAATTCGCAAACTTAGCGCAACATACGGGACAAAGCCGAGGAAGCGATGCACGAATTGGCAGGCAAGGTGGTTCTGGTGACCGGGGCGGCCCGGCGGGTGGGGGAGGCGATCGCCCGCCGCCTGCACGGCGCCGGGGCGACGGTGGCGTTGCACTATCGCCACGCCGCCGCCGAGGCCCAGGCCCTTGCCGCCGAGTTCGAGGCCCTGCGCCCGGGATCGGCGGCCTGCCTGCAAGCCGACCTGCTCGACACCGCCAGCCTGCCCGGCCTGGTGGACGGGGTGCTGGAGCGTTTCGGCCGCCTCGACGGACTGGTGAACAACGCCTCCAGCTTCTTTCCCACGCCGCTGGGGGAGATCACCGAGGCAGCCTGGGACGACTTGGTGGGCAGCAACTTCAAGGCGCCCCTGTTCCTCACCCAGGCGGCGGCGCCGGCCCTGGCGGCCAGCCGCGGCGCGGTGGTCAACATCACCGACATCCACGCCGAGCGGCCTCTGGCGGGCTACGCCCTGTATTGCGCCGCCAAGGGCGCCCTGCTCACCCTGACCCGGGCGCTGGCCGTCGAGCTGGGGCCGGCGGTGCGGGTCAACGCGGTGGCGCCGGGGCCGATCCTGTGGCCTGAAGGCGACGATTTTCCGGCGGCGGCCCGTCAGGCCATCGTCGATCACACCCTCCTGAAGCGCGAGGGCAGCCCGGACGACATCGCTCGGGCGGTGTGCTTCTTGTTGGCCGAGGCGACCTACGTCACCGGCCAGGTCATCAACGTGGACGGTGGGCGCAGCGCCCACCTCTGAAATCGGGTGCCGCTGGCGCCCGTGAAAGAAGCAGCATCGTGGAATTTTCGAACAATTTCCTGCGCCTCAAGAAGAAGCTCGAGAGCCAGGTGGGCCGGGCCATCGGCGACTACGCCATGATCGAGGACGGCGACACCGTGATGGTGTGCCTGTCCGGCGGCAAGGACTCCTACACCCTGTTGTCGGTGCTGCTGGCCCTGCGCGAGCGGGCGCCGATCAAGTTCCGCATCATCGCCATGAACCTGGACCAGAAGCAGCCCGGCTTTCCCGCCGACGTGCTGCCCACCTACCTGGCCCAGCTGGGGGTCGAACACCGCATCGTCGAGGCCGACACCTACTCGGTGGTCAAGGAGAAGATTCCCGAGGGCAAGACCACCTGCTCCCTGTGCTCGCGCCTGCGCCGCGGCATCATCTACCGCACCGCCAAGGAGCTGGGCGCCAACAAGATCGCCCTGGGCCACCACCGGGACGACATCGTGCACACCCTGTTCCTCAACCTGTTCTTCGGCGGCAAGCTCAAGGCCATGCCGCCCAAGCTGGTGACCGACGACGGCGCCCACGTGGTGATCCGCCCCCTCGCCTACTGCGACGAGGCCGACATCGCCCGTTTCGCCCGGGGCATGGGCTATCCGATCATCCCCTGCAACCTGTGTGGCTCCCAGGAGAACCTGCAGCGGCAGAAGATCCGCGAAATGATGGCCGAGTGGGACCGCAAGTACCCGGGCCGCACCGAATCGGTGATGACCGCGCTGCAGAACGTGGTGCCGTCCCATCTGGCCGACAACGCCCTGTTCGACTTCAAGGGCCTGCGCCTGGGTATGGACCCGGCCGATGCCGACGGCGGCGACCTGGCCTTCGACGCCCCCGAGCTGCCGCCGGTGATGCCGGCCATGGACGCCGCGGCCTGGGCCCGGGCCGGCGGCGGCGCGGAGGATGGCAGCGATACGCCGCTGGGCAATTTTCCGCTCCCGGTCGTAGCACGATGACATGGGCGGCAACGTGGCAGCCGGACAATAAACGGTTTGCTACACTGGCCGCCAGACCGGTTCCGGGAGGAACCGGCGCCTGGCAGCCTCGCACACTAACTAAGAATCGACTGGGATCGACACTGTATGGGGGTGGCACGCATGTGGGCAAACCGGGGGGAACGCCATGATTAATCCAGTGGCGCTGGTACTGCATATCGACGTGGTGGGGTCGGCCCGCCTGGCCGGCAAGATCGGCCGGCTGGAGGCCCAGCACGCCGTGGACCGCTGCCTGAAGCGGGTAGAGCGTTCGGTGCTGGGGGCCGGCGGCGTCGTCGGCCAGTGCGTCGGCGGCCAGATGGTGGCCGGCTTCCCGTCCGCCGAGAGCGCCTGGCATGGCACCCTGGAGATGCTGGTGCGGGTGGACGACCTGCCTCCGGTATCGGGCATCAAGCTCGATTTGCAGCTGGGGCTGTGCGCCGGCGCCCTGGACGATGCCGCGGTGGCGCAGCGCGCCGCCCGCCTGGCCGACCTCTGCGTGCCCGGCCGGGTGGCCCTGGACGCTGGCACCCGGGAGATGCTGGCCCCCGACGAACAGGAGCATCTGGTGGAAGCGGATGGGGTGCCCGACGGCCTGGCGCCGGTCTATGTCTTCGATCCGGAAACCACCGATCCCTCCACCGCCATGCCCCTGACCGCCACCACCGTGGCCAACCTCAACGGTTCGGCCGGTGCCGCCCTGGGGCTCCGCATCGGCGAGCCGGTCCCGCCCGCCGGCAGCGGCCGTTTCTGCGTGCGCTACCGGGGCAAGGCCTATTTGCTCGACGAGGGCTCCGTGGCTCTGTCGATCGGCCGCGGCAACGGCAACGACGTGATCGTCACCGACGGCAAAGTGTCGCGCAGCCACGCCCGCATCGAGCGCCGCCCCGGCGGCTTCGTGCTGGTGGACCAGAGCACCAACGGCACCTACCTGGTCTGCACCGGGGGGCCGGAAATGTTCCTGCGCCGCGAGGAGATCATCCTGAACGGCGCTGGCCAGCTGGCCTTCGGCCATTCCACCACCGCCCCCGGGGTGGAGGTGGTGACCTTCGAGCACCTCTGATCCCTCGCTGGCCCCGGGCGTTTTCCGGGCGTGCAAGGCAAAAGGCCGATCCCGCGGGATCGGCCTTTTGTTTGTGTGCTTGATGAGGCGGGCCGGCAATGCAGCCCAGCCCGGTGCCGTCGCCTCAGCCTTTCAGGCAGGAGCTCATGAACTTCTTGCGCTCGTCGCCCTTGAGGGCCTTGTCGCCGGCTTCCTTGTTGCAGGACTTCATCTTTTCCTGCTGCGGGGTCGCCTTGCTGTCCTCGGCGGCGGTCTCGCCCTTGAGGCAGGAGCTCATGAACTTCTTGCGCTCGTCGCCTTTCAGGGCCTTGTCGCCGGCCTCCTTGTTACAGGACTTCATCCGTTCCTGCTGGGGCGTGGGCTTCTTCTCGTCGGCGGCCAGGGCGGAGCCGGCGGCGAGGGTGGCAAAGGTCAGGGCGACAGCGGCGGCTAGGGTCTTCATGGCACTTCCTCCAGAGGGGATGATGACGGCGAACTAGCTTACAGGTCTTCGTCCAACAATTCACGCTGCTGGCGCTGGATGAATTCTTCCATGCTGTCGATGCCGCGCAGCTGCAGGATGGTGTTGCGCACCGCCGCCTCAAGCAGCACCGCCAGGTTGCGCCCGGCAGCCACGGGAATGATGACCTTGCGTACCGGTACGCCCAGGATGTCCTGGGTCTGGGCGTCCAGCGGCAGGCGCGGGCTTTCCACCCCGGCCACCGGCTTTTGCAGGTGCACGATCAGCTTGAGCTTCATCTTCCGCCGCGAGGCGGTCTCGCCGAAGATGGTGCGGATGTTGAGCAGCCCCAGGCCGCGCACTTCCAGGTAATCCTTGAGCATGCCCGGGCAGCGGCCCTCGATGGTGGTGGGGGCGATGCGCGCCAGCTCCACCACGTCGTCGGCCACCAGGCCGTGGCCCCGGGAGATCAGTTCCAGGGCCAGTTCGCTCTTGCCGGCGCCGGAGTCGCCGGTGATCAGCACACCCATGCCGAGCACGTCCATGAACACGCCGTGCACCGCCACCGTGTCGGCCAGGCGGCGCGACAGGTAGATGCGCAGCAGGTCGATCACCGCCGAGCAGGGCTTGGGAGTGGCGAACAGGGGAGTGCCGGTGGCCTCGCAGGCTTCCTGGATGGTGGGCAGGACTTCCAGGCCGTCGGCGATGATGATCGCCGGCGGGTGGGCGGCGATCAGGTCGTCCACCTGCTGCTTGAGGCGCTGGGGAGCGACCCGCAGGGACCATTCCCGCTCGGCCACGCCGAACACCTGGAGGCGCTCGGGGTGGATCAGGTTGAGGTGGCCGACCACGTCGGCCCCGTAGTTGCCCCGCTCCTTGAGTTCCAGATGACGTTTGGCGCCGTTGGCGGCGACCCAGGTCAGGTCGAGCTTGTCGCGGTGGTCCTCAAACAGCTGCGCGATGCTGATCTGGCGCATGGGGTGCCCCGTGGATGAAGAGGTCGCGCAGGATGGTGGCGTCGCCGCCGCTGGCGAGCTGTTCGCGGAAGCCGCGATCGGAGAAGCGCTGGGCCAGTTCGGACAGGATTTGCAGGTGCTGCTCGGTGGCCTGTTCCGGCACCAGGAGCACGAACACCAGGCTCACCGGCTTGCCGTCGGGAGCGTCGAAAGGCACCGGCGCGGCCAGGCGCAGGAAGGCGCCGACGGCTTCCTTGAGACCCTTGATGCGGCCGTGGGGAATGGCGACGCCCTGACCCAGCCCGGTGGAACCGAGCTTTTCCCGGGCGAACAAGCTGTCGAAGACCGTGGCGCGGGCAATGCCGTTGCGGTTTTCGAAGAGAATGCCGGCCTGTTCGAAGACCCGCTTCTTGCTGGTCGCTTCCAGGTCTAGGACGACGTTTTCGAGAGGAAGGAGTTTGGCGATGAGCTCCATCGGACGATCCACGGAGACGTTGAACGGGCCAGCCTTGAATGCACGGTGCCACCGGTGTGGCGATGGGATTCGGAGCGGGCCGGGAGGAAATCGGGCCGGGGTCTCGGAGACTAAGGGCGAAACGTGGCCGGGAGGATACAGGATTTCCGGTCGTTGCGCTGACGGGGGCTGCGCCCCGGGCAGCGAGGGTCGAGGGGCCCGTGAGGGGAACAGTCGGCGGGCCCCCGCGGGGCCCGGCCGATCCGTTGGTTAGATCACTCGGCGACGGGGATGTTCTTCTCGTCCCGGTGGTGATCCTGGATTTTTTGCTTGTGCTTGATGACTTGGCGGTCCAGCTTGTCGATCAGGCTGTCGATGGCGGCGTACAGGTCGGAATCCTCGCTCTCGACGAAGATGTCCTTGCCGCGCACGTGGACGGTCACTTCGGCCTTTTGCTTCAGCTTCTCGACCGAGAGAATCACGCTTACGTCGATCACGTTGTCGAAGTGACGGATGACGCGGTCCAGTTTGCCGGTCACGTATTCACGGATCGCCGGAGTGACTTCCAGGTGATGCCCACTGATCTGCAGATTCATGGTTCTACTCCTTTAGAGGGACTTGCGGAGATTGGCAGCTGGAATGCCCATCCCCTCCCGGTATTTTGCTATCGTCCGGCGGGCGACGACAATGCCCTGCTGGCCGAGGATGTCAGCAATCTGGTTGTCCGAGAGAGGCTTCTTGGCGTTTTCCGAGCCCACCAGCTGCTTGATGAGGGCGCGGATGGCGGTGGCCGAACAGGCTCCGCCGGTATCGGTGGCCACGTGGCTGCCGAAAAAATACTTCAGTTCGAAGATACCCCGGGGTGAGGCCATGTACTTCTGGGTGGTCACCCGGGACACGGTGGATTCGTGCAGGTCGAGGATGTCGGCGATCTCGCGCAGCACCAGGGGGCGCATCGCCACCTCGCCGTGGTCGAAGAAGGCGCGCTGCCGGTCCACGATGGCCTGGGAGACGCGCAGGATGGTGTCAAAGCGCTGCTGCACGTTCTTGATCAGCCAGCGGGCCTCCTGCAACTGGCCGGACATGCCGCCGCTCTCGCCGCGGGTGCGGTGCTTTTGCAGCAGGTCGGCGTAGAGCCGGTTGACCCGCAGGCGAGGGAAGGCGTCTGGGTTGATGCTCGCTACCCACTGATTGCGCACCTTGCGCACGATCACGTCGGGGATGATGTAGCGGGTTTCCAGGGGCGCGTAGCGGGCTCCCGGGCGCGGGTCCAGGCCCATGATCATGGCCTGCACCGCCTTCAGCGTCTCGTCGTCGCAGCCGAGCTGGCGCTTGAGCCGGGTGAAGTCCCGGTTGGCGAGCAGGTCCAGGTGCTTTTCCGCCAGGGTCAGCGCCAGGTTGCGCACCGGGCCGGCGGGGCGGGCGCGCAGTTGCAGGGCCAGGCATTCCTGGGGACTGCGCGCGCCCACGCCGGTGGGGTCCAGGTTCTGCACGTGCTTGAGGGCGATCTCCAGTTCTTCCGGCTCGACCTCCAGCTCGTGGGGCAGGGCTTCGCCCAGTTCGTCCAGGGACTGGTCCAGGTAGCCGTCGTCGTCCAGGGCTTCGACGATGAAGCTGGCCAGGCTGCGGTCCCGGTCCGACAGGGAGGTCAGGCCCAACTGCCAGTTTAGGTGGTCCTTCAGACTGGTGACGGCGGCCTGGATGTCCTGGCCGTCGCCCTCGTCGTCCCCGTCGTTGTCGCGGCTGCCGCTGGGAAAGCTGCCCTCGGCGAACCAGCCGTCGTCCACGCCGGCGTCGCCACCCTCGGCGGTGTAGTCGCTGCCTTCACCGGATTCACTGGACTCGCCGTTCTCCCCGGATTCGCCCCGTTCCGCCTGGGCGTTGCCGTCGGCCGCCTGCTCGCCGCTGCTCAAGGCGTCGGCAAAGCCCGGCTCGGCGGGGCGGGCGGCGGGTTCGAAATCGTCCTCCCGCTCCAGCAGGGGGTTTTCCAGCAGGTATTGCTCGATTTCCTGGTTGAGCTCGAGGGTCGACAGCTGCAGCAGCTTGATCGACTGCTGCAACTGGGGCGTGAGCGCCAGGTGCTGCGAGAGCTTGAGCTGGAGGCTGGGTTTCATCGGCAGCGGCAACCGGCTGCTGCCTCATGGGGCGGCGCGGCGGCGGGGCGGTGGAGCATGGGCATGGAGCGGGTCGCGGTCACAGGCGGAAATGCTCGCCCAGGTAAACCTTGCGCACGTCGTCGTTGTGCACGATCTCGTCCGGGCGACCGGCGGCCAGCACGCGGCCCTCGTTGATGATGTAGGCCCGGTCGCAGATACCCAGGGTTTCGCGCACGTTGTGGTCGGTGATCAGCACGCCGATGCCGCGGGCCTTGAGGAAGCGGATGATCTTCTGGATTTCCAGTACGGCGATCGGGTCCACCCCGGCGAAGGGCTCGTCGAGCAGCACGAAGCGTGGATTGGTGGCCAGGGCCCGGGCGATCTCGACCCGGCGCCGCTCGCCGCCGGACAGGGCCACCGCCAGGGTGCCGCGCAGGTGGCCGATGTGCAGCTCGTCGAGCAGGGATTCGAGGCGGTTCTTCACCTCGTCCTCGGGCAGGTTCTGCAGTTCGAGCACGGCCTGGATGTTCTCGGCCACGTTCAGCTTGCGGAACACCGACGCTTCTTGGGGCAGGTACGAAAGGCCTTGATGGGCACGCTGGTGGATCGGCTGGTGGGTCAGCCGGGCCTCGTCCAGGTAGACCTCGCCGCCGTCGGCGGCCACCAGGCCCACCACCATGTAGAAACAGGTGGTCTTGCCCGCGCCGTTGGGGCCGAGCAGGCCGACCACCTCGCCGCTGGCCACGTCGAACGACACGTCGTGGACCACGGTGCGCTTCTTGTAGCGCTTTTGCAGGTTGTGGGCAGATAGGCGGCTCTGGCTGGCCGGCGCCGGCTGGGCCGGGGCGGTGGAGGTGAGGGTGGCGGCGTTCATGCGGTCATTCGTCATCGAGGCCGCGCACGACGCGGCGGATGATCTCCATGGAAAAACCCCGCTGGGCGAGGAAACGCATCTGTTTGGCCCGTTCCGCCGCATCCGCGGCGGGGGTGCCGAATTTCTTCTGCCAGACCGACTTGGCCCGGGACGACTCGTCGTCGGCCTGGGCCAGGGCGGTGGCGATGGTGGCGTCGTCGACTCCGGCCGTCGCCAGCTCCTGGCGCAGCCGCTGGTTGCCGTAGCGGCCGGCGCGCACCGTCACGCGCATCTCGGCGTAGCGGTCGTCCGAGAGCAGCTTGCGGGCGGCCAGCTCGTCGAGCAGCCGGTCCAGTTCCTCGCGGCTTTCCGCGTGGGGCGCCAGCTTGCGCGCCAGTTCGGACCGGGAATGTTCGCGGCGGGCGAGTAGGGCGACGGCCCGTTCCCGCAGGGAGCGTTCGGTCGGCGCCATGCGCTCCCGGGGCCGGCCTTAGGCCTCGGCCGGGGCCGCCACGCCGGTGGGCAAGGCGACGCCGACGGCGGCGCGGATTTTGGCCTCGATCTCGGCCGCGGTTTCCGGACGCTGGCGCAGGTACTCGCGCACGTTGTCCTTGCCCTGGCCGATCTTCTCGCCGTTGTAGGCATACCAGGCGCCAGACTTCTCGACGATCTTGTGGGCCACGCCCATGTCGATGATCTCGCCTTCCCGGGAGATGCCCTCGCCGTAGAGGATGTCGAAGATGGCCTCGCGGAACGGGGGCGACACCTTGTTCTTCACCACCTTGACCTTGGTTTCGTTGCCGATCACCTCGTCGCCCTTCTTGATGCCGCCGATGCGGCGGATGTCGAGGCGCACCGAGGCGTAGAACTTGAGCGCGTTGCCGCCGGTGGTGGTTTCCGGGCTGCCGAACATCACGCCGATCTTCATGCGGATCTGGTTGATGAAGATCACCAGGGTGTTGGTCTTCTTGATGTTGGCGGTGAGCTTGCGCAGGGCCTGGCTCATCAGGCGGGCGTGCAGGCCGGGCAGGGAGTCGCCCATCTCGCCTTCGATTTCGGCCTTGGGCACCAGGGCGGCTACCGAGTCGATCACCACCACGTCCACGCTGCCAGAGCGCACCAGCATGTCGGCGATTTCCAGGGCCTGTTCGCCGGTGTCGGGCTGGGAGATGAGCAGCTCGTCCAGGTTCACGCCGAGCTTCTGGGCGTAGCCCGGGTCCAGGGCGTGTTCGGCGTCGATGAAGGCGGCGGTGCCGCCGAGCTTTTGCATCTGGGCGACCACCTGCAGGGTCAGGGTGGTCTTGCCGGAGGATTCGGGTCCGTAGATCTCCACCACGCGGCCGCGGGGCAGGCCGCCCACGCCCAGGGCGATGTCCAGGCCCAGGGAGCCGGTGGACACGACCTGCAGGTCGTTTTCGACGTTGCCTTCGCCCATCTTCATGATGGAGCCCTTGCCGAACTGCTTTTCGATCTGGGCCAGTGCGGCGGCCAGGGCTTTGGCTTTGTTTTCGTCCATATTGGGAATCCTTTGCAAGAATGGCCCGATTATTGCACAAACCGGCCCGAGCCTCGCAGCCGCCGCCTGCGTCTCGGTCCGGTGCGGGGGTGGGCTAAAATGGCGCCTCGTGCATCCATCGGCGCCCCGCTCCTGGCGGGGCGCGCTGTTTTCCCCATGGCAGAACTCAATCCCCCCCAGCGCGAAGCGATCCGCTACCTGGACGGCCCCTTGCTGGTGCTGGCCGGCGCCGGCTCGGGTAAGACCCGGGTGATCACCCAGAAAATCGCCTACCTGATCGAGGAGTGCGACTTCCATCCCGGCTCCATCGCCGCCATCACCTTCACCAACAAGGCCGCGCGGGAGATGGAAGAGCGGGTGGGCAGCCTGCTCACACACCGCAGCGGCCCGTCGCCGCTGATTTCCACCTTCCACTCCCTAGGCATGCGCCTGCTGCGCCAGGAATCCCGGGCGCTCGGCTACAAGCCGGGATTTTCCATCCTGGATTCCACCGACTGTTTCGGCCTGGTCGGCGAGCTGACCAAGTCGGTGGACAAGAAGGTGGTGCGGGCGGTGCAGAGCCAGATTTCCAGCTGGAAGAACGCCCTGATCAGTCCGGACGGGGCTGCCAGCGTCGCCCAGGGCGAGACCGAGGCCCTGGCCGCCCGGGTCTACCGGGACTACGAGGCCACCCTGAAGGCCTACCAGGCCATGGATTTCGACGACCTGATCGGCCTGCCGGTACGCCTGTTCGAAGAACACCCGGACGTCTGCGAGCGCTGGCAGAACAAGCTGCGCTACCTGCTGGTGGACGAGTACCAGGACACCAACGCTTGCCAGTACCGGCTGTTGAAGCTGCTTACCGGCCCCCGGGCGATGTTCACCGCCGTGGGCGACGACGACCAGGCCATCTACGGCTGGCGCGGCGCCGACATCGAGAACCTGCGCGGCCTGCCGCGGGATTTCCCCCGGCTGAAGGTGATCAAGCTGGAGCAGAACTACCGCTCCACGGTGCGCATCCTCAAAGCCGCCAACACCCTTATCGCCAACAACGAGAAGCTGTTCGACAAGACTCTGTGGTCCGACCTGGGGCTGGGCGACCCGATTACCGTCACCGTGTGCAAAGACAACGAGCACGAGGGCGAATCGGTGGTGATGCGCCTGCAGGCGCACAAGTTCGAGAACCGCACCCGCTTTGCCGACTACGCCATTCTCTACCGCAGCAACCACCAGGCCCGCACCATCGAGCAGTACCTGCGGGACGCCCGCATCCCCTACCTGATCTCCGGCGGCCAGTCCTTCTTCGACAAGGCCGAGATCAAGGACATCACCAGCTACCTGCGCCTCTTGGCCAACAGCGACGACGACCCGGCCTTCATTCGCGCCGTCACCACGCCCAAGCGCGGCGTCGGCACCTCGACCCTGGAAGTGCTCGGGCGCTACGCCGGCGAGCGGCACATCTCGCTGTTCGCCGCCCTGTTCGAAGAAGGCTTCGCCCAGCGCGTCGGCGCCCGCCAACTCGAACCCCTGCTCGAATTCGGCGAGTTCATCAACCGCCTCGAATGGCGTGCCAAGAAGGAGCCGGCCGGCCCGGTGCTGGCCGACATGCTCGACGCCATCGGCTACGAGCGCTGGCTGTTCGACCACGAAGAGGTCCGCGCCGCCGAATCGAAATGGGCCAACGTCCAGGAATTCGCCGCCTGGCTGACCAAGAAGGGCGACGAGGACGGTAAGACCCTGGTGGAGCTGACCCAGACCATCGCCCTGATCAACATGCTGGAAAAGAAGAACGCCGACGGCGGCGAGATCGACGCGGTGCAGCTGTCCACCCTGCACGCCTCCAAGGGGCTGGAGTACAAGCACGTCTTTTTGGTGGGGGTGGAGGAGGGCATCCTGCCCCACCGCGAATCCACCGCCCCGGACAAGCTGGAAGAAGAACGCCGTCTGATGTACGTGGGCATCACCCGGGCTCAGCGCAGCCTGCACGTTTCCTACTGCGAGAAACGCAAGCAGGCCAAGGAATGGATTCCCTGCGAGCCGTCGCGCTTCATCGAGGAAATGGGCAAGGACGACCTGCGCATCTCCGGCGGCAAGCAGTCGGCGCCGCCGGAAAAGCAGGAAGTGAAAAAACGCTTCGGCAACCTCAAGGCCATGCTCGCCGGTGGCGGCACGGGCCCAGGGAGCGGCGGTTAAGGCGGCGCCAGACCGCCGATTACAACTTGAAACGCCTTGTCACGCGCCTGATGACATCGGAACGGTCAGCGGCCGCGTTAATGCACTCAAGGCCCGGCGCGGTGCACACACCAAGCACCGCCAGGACCGGAACTCAAGCAGTGCATTTTTCGTAGTGACCCGTTCAAGGAGTTTCATCATGCTGAAGATCGTTGCCGCCACCGTTGCCTCCCTGTTCGCCGCCGCCGCTTTTGCCCAGGCCCCGGCCGCCGCTCCCGCCACCCCGGCTGCGCCCGTCAAGGCCGAAGCTGCCGCCAAGCCGGAAGTGAAGAAGGAAGAAGGCACCAAGGTCGAGAAGAAGGCCGAAACCAAGCACCACGCCAAGAAGGCCCACAAGGCCGAAGGCAAGGAAGCCAAGCCCGCCGGTGAAGCCGCTGGCGCTGCTGCCCCGGCTGCCGCTCCCGCTGCCAAGTAATCCGGCCGCACCGAACCGCACCACCCACTGACACGACATCCACCGGGGAGCAGCCCGCTCCCCGGCCCACGCGGCGGTACGCCCAGAGGGCCCGCCCGTCACCCGAGGAGAAACATCATGCTGAAGATCGTTGCCGCTACCGTCGCTTCCCTGTTCGCCGCCGCCGCCTTCGCCCAGGCCCCGGCTGCCGCTCCCGCCACCCCGGCCGCTCCGGTGAAGGCCGAAGCCGCCGCCAAGCCGGAAATGAAGAAGGAAGAAGGCGCCAAGGTCGAGAAGAAGACCGAAGCCAAGCACCACCATGCCAAGAAGGCTCACAAGGCCGAGGGCAAGGAAGCCAAGCCCGCCACCGAAGCTGCACCCGCTCCGGCCGCCGCTCCCGCCGCCAAGTAATCCGGCGAGCGCTGCCGCAAAGCAAAACGGGATGCCTAGGCATCCCGTTTTGCTTGTGCTGCGGTAAGTCGCAGTGCGCTTACTTGGCCAGGTCGGTGATGTACTTCACCACGGACTTGATCTCGTCGTCGCTCAGGTCGGCGCCGCCCTTGGCCGGCATGGCGTTCTTGCCGTGGGTCACGCTGTTGATCAGGGCGGGCATGCCCTGGGCGATGCGCGGCGCCCAGGCGGCCTTGTCGCCGGCCTTCGGCGCGCCAGCGGCGCCGGTGGCGTGACAGGCGGCGCAGACGGTTTCGAAAATGGTCTTGCCGTCGCGGGGGCCGGTGGCGACGGGAGCGGCCTTGGCCAGCTCGAGCTGCGCCACGGGGGCGATGCGGGAATCCACGTCGTCGCTGTTGGCGGCCTTGCCGATGGGCTTGCCGACATAGGCAAAGGGAACCACCACGGCCATCAGGGCCACGGCGGCGACCAGGGTGATCACCATGATCTTGGACGAAGAACCTTTCTGCTCGGCCATGCTGAATCCTTTTTACACGCGCGGGATTGGAAAAACGCAGATTATAACCGTAGGAACCCTTTGTTTTGGCGCGGTTTGTACGGAAAATTTGGACAGGTACGGCGAATTTCGGTATTCTCACGCCTCCCAAGCGCCCGTAGCTCAGCTGGATAGAGTACTGCCCTCCGAAGGCAGGGGTCGTGCGTTCGAATCGCGCCGGGCGCGCCAGAAATTCGGAAAAGGGCCGGTTCCGCAAGGAACCGGCCCTTTTCTTTTGTCCAAATTCTTTGTCCAGGCTACCGGAATCGCCACGCACCGCTGCTACCCGCGCAGGGCGCTCCGGCGCTCCGGGAGCCGGATGGCGTTGATGGCGCTCAGGCGGCCAGGGGCAGCTTCAGGGTGAAGGCGGCGCCTTGGCCGGGCTGTTGCGGTTCCAGTTTCAGGGTGCCGCCGTGGCGGTGGATCAGTTCCCGGGCCAGGTGCAAGCCCAGGCCGGCGCCGGAAATGCGTGGGTTGCCGTCGCAGCGGTAGAACTTGTCAAAGATGCGTTCCCGCTCCCCGGCCGGGACGCCGTCGCCCTGGTCACTGATCCGGATGGCGATGTGGCCGGTGTCGCAGGCCGGCTCCAGGCGGATGGTTATGGGCCGCTCCTCGGGGGAATATTTGAGGGCGTTGTCCACCAGGTTGGACAGGGCGACGTCGAACAGATGCCGATCGCACTGCACCCACAGGGGGGCGGCGGGCAGTTCCAGGCGGATGCGCCGGGAGGCCAGCAGGGTGGCGTCCCCGTAGCTTTGCTGAAGGAAGTCGCGCAGGTCCACCGCCTCCCGGCGCAGGTCCAGGTGCGAGGTGGCGAGCCGTTCCTCGGCCAGGCAGTTTTCCAGCAGGTTGAGCAGCCGTGCCACGGCCCGGCGGATTTTGCCCGTGCGCGGCGCCAGTTCCGGCTGGCCGATGGCCAGCACGCTGCCCAGGCGCTGGGCGGTGGTGTCGATGATCGCCAGCGGCGTGCGGAATTCGTGGGAGAGCATGGTGACGAACTGGCGCTGCACCGCCAGGGCGGCCCGTTCGGTTTCCAGGGCTTCCTGCAATTGTTCCTGGAGAGCGTTGCGGATGCGGATTTCCCGGGCGAGTTCGTCGGTACGCCGGGCTACCCGCTCCTCCAGTTCCCGTTCCGCCCGGTGGGCCTCGTCCAGGGCCTGGCGCTGGGCCCTTTCCTTGGCCTTGTCGGCCTGCCAGGTACGGCGGGCGATGACGATGGGCAGGATGGTGAGGTGGATGAAGGCGCCGATCTCCTGACTGTAATCGATCAGCAGGTTGGACTTGATCCAGCCCAGGCGCATGAGGGACAAGGCCAGCAGTGCCACCACCCAGGGCACGAAGGCCAGGGCGTAGGCGCGCCGTTCCCGGTCCTTCCACCCCAGGTAGGCGATCAGGGGAATGCCGCAGATGCCCACCACCGTGCCCAGCACCCGGGTCATGCTGCCCAGGTCGCGCCAGTCCATGACCAGGGCGAGGGGGGCCTCCAGGACATCGATCAGCATCAATAGTTGTGCCAGACGGTAGATCGTCGGCAGGTTCTGACGCACGGCGAAAATGCAGGTAAAGAACCAGACGTGGATGGCCTTGACCGGCCCCAGGGCCAGGGCGATTACCCAGTTGTTCAGGGCCGTATCGTCGGGATAGAGGAACTGGCCGCCGAAACCGGCGTTGAGCAGGTGCAGACAGGAACCGGCCAGGATGTTGATGGCGAAGACGAGGTAGATCTTCTCTCGGACCCAGATATAGAAGGCCAGGCTGAACGCGAACATCAGGACCATGGTGCCGCCATAAACCCCGTAGAAGGCGTAATCGAGGTTGGTCAGGCGGCGGAATTCGGCCTCGGACCACAGGTCCAGGGTGGGGGCCATCAGGCTGCTGGTGGCGATGCGCAGGTAGATCGGGCGGTCCGGATCGGTGCCCGCGGGTACGGCGAAGGCGAACAGGCGGTAGTCCCACTGGCGCTGGGAAAAGGGTAGCCGATCGCCACTCCGGTAGGCGGCATAACCGCCGCCCTGGGGCAGGAACAGCTCGATCAGGTCGAGCTGGGACGGCCCGACGCGCAGCCAGCGCGGCAAGGCCGCCGCCGTTGCGGCGGCAGGGGGCAGGCAGGCGCGCAGCCACAGGATCTGGCGGGTATAGCTGGCATCCATCCGGCGGGCCACCGGCTGGAACTGGCCGGCTTGTTCGGGGGCGGACACCTGGGCCAGGGACAGGTCGCCCTTGGGGTCCCAGCGCATCGCCAGGTCGCTGGGGGTGTGAGGGTCGCCGGTGGCTGCGGCCGACGCGCACCCGGCCAGTGCTGCTCCTGGGCAAAGCAGGGCGATGAGCAGGGCAATCAGCCAGAGGCCGAGTGCGCCATGGCGCCGGAATGGCGGGAAACGATGGTGCGGAGGCATGCGGGAAGGCGGAAAAAGAGAGCCGGCTGTGAGAATTTGTGATTTTTGTCGCCTGAAGGCTCCGCTACTATTTAGGCAAGGAGCATCATCTCACGAAGAATAGGAAGGCTTCCTCTCGCAACGTCCGCGAAAAGTCGGAGAAAACACAATAGAAGCTGGGGTATGAATAATGCAAGCCGCTAACAAACGGCTGGAAATTTGCGTTGTCGAGGATGAGGCGGACTTTCGCGAAGAGATTGTCGAGGCCCTGCGGGAGGCAGGCTTCGGTGTGCGCGACTTTCCCGGTTCGCGGGAGCTTTATGCCGCCCTGTTGGCGGCGCCGTGCGACATCTTGATCCTCGATGTGGGCCTGCCCGGCGAGGATGGGTTTTCCGTGGCCGAACGCCTGCGCGGGCTGGGCTCCATGGGCATCATCATGCTCACCGCTCGGGGCCAGACCGAGGACCGGGTGCGCGCGCTCCTGGGCGGTGCCGACATGTATCTGGTCAAACCCGTCGATCTGCGCGAACTGGTGGCGTCCATCGGCAGCCTGGCCCGGCGCCTGCATCTCAACGGACTGGCCGGGGTCGCGGAAGGCGCCGTCGACGGCAGGGCCCAGGACAACCCCCGGAGTTGGTCCCTGTCTCCGGATGGCTGGACCCTGTTCGACCCCGAGGGCAGTTCGATTCCCCTGACCGCCCAGGAGCGAGGCTTCCTGCAATGCCTGTGGGCCCGGGCCGGCGAGGCCGTATCCCGGGAAGACCTGGCGGTGGCCCTGGGCGGCGACCCCTACGAATACGATTTCCACCGCCTCGACACCCTGGTCAGCCGCCTGAGGCGCAAGGCCACCGGTGCGGGCATGGCCTTGCCCCTGAGGGCGGTGCGGGGCACCGGCTATCTGTTCATTCCCCGTTCCGAACGGGGTGTCGAACGGGATTGATCCTTCCGCCGCGACCGGCGCCGCCCTGTGCAACCGACCGTCCGTGTCGGGCCCTCTCTCCAAGCCTCATTCTCCAACCCGTCCGACAGGCGGGTTTTTTTGTGCCCGGCGCCGGGACGGTTCGCTTGAAAGCCTTGCTGGGCAATGTTTCTGGCGAGTGTGAGGAATTGTCAGTTTTCAGGCAGGTATGACAATTGTCTGTGCGTGAGTCTTTGCCGACGTCTCCCTAACATGCGGGCCGAGTAAGACGCATGCTGCGGCTGATAGCGCCGTAGCCATGGCCACCAAGAGCCGGCGCCCAGGGAGTCTCGCGAAATGCCCATCACCACGCTGGCGACGGGCATGCGGCCATAACCGCCGCAACCTTTCCCTACCGCCATATCGCGGCGCATTCCGTTCCAGCGGAACTGCACCGGGCCATGCCGTCTTCCCGAAACCGTCATTTGTGGAAGCACGACCATGCCCGAGCCGATCGAGCGCCTTTCATCCCGTGTCGCAACCGCCTGCCGCCGCCATGTCCGGCAGTGGCGGCTCGCCCTTGCCGCCGGCCTGCTCGGCCTGGCGTCGGGCCCGGCCCTGGCGGCCCTGGGCGCATCGGTCACCCTGGCGAACGGGCAGCCCACGGACATCTATCCGGGCCAGACGACCCAGCTCCAGATCACCCTGTCGAACAGTAACGACACGGCTTCCGTCACCAACATCGCCTTCAGCAACAGCCTGCCTGGCGCCCTGCCCAACGGGCTGAAGGTCGCCGGCGCCGCGACCTACACCTGCACCAATCCGGCCGGCCCCAGCACCGGCCCCGGCAGCGGCGTCTTCAGCGCCGTCGTCGGCAGCCAGAGCATCAGCCTGTCCGGCGGGGTGATCCCGGCCCGGGCCAACGGCAGCGACGGGGTGTGCGTCATCACCATCCCGGTCACCGCCGGCTCCAACAGCGGTAACTCCGCCACCTACAACTACGTGATCGCCAGCGGCTCGGTCACCGGTAACGACGGGGCGGCGGTACAGAACGGCGGGACGGTGAACCAGAGCGTGAACGTGCGCGCCGTCACGCCGCCCTCCATCAGCAAGAGCTTCGGCTCCGGTTCCGCCGTGATCGGCGGCTCGGCCGTGACCCTGACCATCGTGGTGAACAACACCAGCCCGGTCGACATTCCCAACTTCAGCATCGACGACGTCTTCCCGACCCTGGCCGGCAACCCGGCGATCCAGGTCGCCAGCCCGCCCAACGCCTCGTCCACGTGTACCGGCGGCGGCACCCCGGCGGCCTTTGCCCCCACTGCCGGGGCCAGCTCGGTCAGCGCCAGCGGCGGCACGGTCAAGGCCAGCGGCACCTGCACCCTGAAGGTGGACGTGGTCGGCGTCTTCAGCAACGGCCAATACAGCACCAGCGCCCTGACCAACACCATCGACCGCAGCACCCAGTTCGGCAACGACCTGGGCCTGGTGCCGCTGACCAACGCCACTGCCAACATCACCGTCACTTCGCCCCTGCGGGTGACCAAGGGCTTCAACCATCCCTACCTGTCGAGCGGCAATTCCGACGCCTTCACCATTACCCTGAGCAACGTCGGCAATGCGCCGCTGACGGTCAGCGCGTTCTCCGACAGCCCGATCGACGGCATCGGCAACGCCGCCTATGGCCTGAAGGTGACCGGTACGCCCACGGTGAACTGCCCGGGCGGCACGAACGGTACCTACGCCGTTACCGGCGGCGGCACCGGCATTACCCAGACATCCAACAGCACCATCGCCGCCGGCGGCACCTGCACCATCACCGTGCCCTATACCGGCACGGTGCAGAGCATCGGCACCCCCGTTTCGTACACCAACACCATTCCGGCCAACGCCGTCACGGTCACTACTCCGAATGTGGTTAGCCAGGCGGCGTCGGCGTCCGTGCTGGTGGCCGACGACCTGCGCGTGACCAAGAGCGCCAGCCCGACCACCGTCTCCCCGGGCAACCCGGTGCGCTACACGGTGACCATCGAGAACTACGGCACCTCGCCCGTCGCCAACGTGACGGTGACCGACCACCTGCCCGCCTCCCTTACCTATCTCACCGGCGTCATCAACGGCAAGGACTACACCCCGTCGGTCACCGGGGCCTGCGCCCCCCTGTCGGTCAGCGGCGCCACCGGCGCCAGCGCGCCGGCCTTCACCGTGGCCACCCTGCCTGGTCGCACCGACGTCAACACGCCGGGGTCCTGCGCCATCACTTTCTGGGCCATGGCCGACACCGGGGCCGCCAACGGCGCCGCCCTGGCCAACGTCATCAATGCCGGGGACGTCTGCTACAACGGCGGCGCCACCTGCAACGGCGGTACCGCGAGCACCCCGAGCAACCCGTCGGTCAGCACCGCCGTGCTGAGTGCCTACAAGGTCTTCTACGCGCCGGGTTCCGCCATGCCGGGCAGCGCCCCCGCCAACCCGCAGTTGAGCAAGCCCGAGGGGTCCGTGGTCCGGATGGCCATTGTCCTGACGAACCAGTCGGCCAACCCCCTGACCAACGTCACCATTTCCGACACCCTGCCGACGGATGCCAGCGGCGGCCAATTGCGCATCGCCACACCGTCGAACGTTGCCAGCACCTGCGGCAGCCCGACCTTCACCGCCAGTTCCGGCAGCACCTCGGTCGCCATGAACGGGGCGACGGTGCCTGCCCGGGCCAACAACGGCACCGGCGCCAACGGCACCTGCTACCTGATGGTGGACGTGATCGGCCCGGCCGGTACCTACAACAATATTGCCACCTTGGGCGGCACCCAGACCTACGCCAACGGTACGACGGGCAGCCTGTCCCCCGTTTCCACCAACACGGCCCAGCTGGTCTATACCTCGTCCCTGACGGCGGCCAAGACCTTCAACCCGGCCAGCGTTTCCTCCGGCGGCCGTTCCACCGTCACCGTGCGCCTGTCCAACGCCGGCGCCGTAGCCCTCACCGGGGTGAGCGCCATCGACCCCCTGCCCGCCGGCATGGTCCTGGCCAATCCGCCCAACGCCTATTCCACCTGCGCCGGCTCTCCGGCCATCACCGCCACTGCGGGCGCCAACAGCGCCACCATGACCGGCGCGGCCCTGGCCGGCAACGGCACCTGCGACTTCCTCTTCGACGTGGTCGCCACCGGCTCCGCCAACTGGGTCAACACCATTCCGGGCGGCAACATCACCGCCGACGGCGGCGTGCGCAACGTGCTGCCGGTGAGCGGCACCCTGGTCTATGCCCCGCCGGTGACCCTGTCGGTGGCCAAGTCCACCAACCCCAGCACCCTGACCTTCCCGGGCCAGGCGAGCCAGCTGACCATCACCGTGAACAACGGTACCCAGGCCGTCACCAACCTGCGCGTGACCGACTACTTCACGGTGGATGGCACCGCTGCCGGCGCGCTCAACGGCTGGCGCATCGCCGCCACCCCGAATGCCTCCACCACCTGCCCGGGCGGCACCGTCACGGCGGCGGCCGGCGGCACCTCGGTGGGCCTGAGCGGCGTATCCCTGGCCGCCAGCGCCAGCTGCACGGTCACTGTCAGCGTCACCTCCACCTCGGTGGGCGGCGTGACCAACTACATCCCGGCCAACGCCATCGTCACCGACCAGGGCCTGTCCAACACCGGCCAGGCCACCACCAGCCTGACCACCCAGAGCAACATCGGGGTGAACAAGCAGTTCATTCCCAACGTGGTCAAGCCGGGGCAGCGCTCGCGCCTGCGCATCACCTTCTTCAACCCCACCAGCCTGCCCCTGGCCGACCTGGCGGTGACCGACACCCTGCCTGCCGGGGTGACCGTGCCGAGCGGCCCCAACGCCACCACCACCTGCGTCGGCGCCAACGTCAGCTCGCCTGCGGCCAACCAGGTGCAAGTCTCCGGCGCCAGCCTGGGGGCGGCCTCGGGCGGCGTGTCCGCCTCCTGCCAGGTCGAGATCGACGTGCTGGTGGCGGCCCAGGGCGACTACGTCAACACCATTCCCGCCGGCGGTGTCACCGCCACGTCCGGCGGCTCTCCGGCCACCAACTCCCAGCCCACCAGCGACACCCTGCGCGCCAAGGCGGCCCTGGTGGTCAACAAGGCCATCGACGGCAAGACCCTGGACGCCGGCAACCCGGGCGGCTTCACCACCGGCACCGCCAGCCGGGCGCCTGGCGCCACGGCGGTGCTGACCGTGCGCCTGGCCAACCCCAATGCCGCGCCCCTGACCGGCGCCGGGTTCACCGACACCCTGCCCAATGGCCTGGTCATCGCCCAGACCCCGGCTGCCGCCACCACCTGCGTCGGCGGCACGGTGATCGCCCCGGCCTCGGGCACCAGCCTGCGCCTGAGCGGCGCCACGATTCCCGCCAACGGGGCGTGCACCGTCAGCGTGAACGTGCTCAGCAACGTGCCTGGCTCCTATACCAACACCATCCCCTCCGGCGCGGTCGGCACCGCCGAAGGCGTGGTCAGCGAGGAGGCCACCAGCGCCCGTCTGCTGGTATCCACGCCGCCCACGGTGGGCAAGCAGTTCTCGCCGGCGGTGATCCCGCCCAACGGCAAGTCCACCCTGACCATCTTCATCGGCAACGACAACGCGTCGGCCATCACCCTCAGCGCCCCCCTGGTGGACACC
Source organism: Oryzomicrobium sp. (assembly GCF_036820405.1). NCBI lineage: Bacteria > Pseudomonadati > Pseudomonadota > Betaproteobacteria > Rhodocyclales > Rhodocyclaceae > Oryzomicrobium > Oryzomicrobium sp. Next base: position 4,299 of record NZ_DAISLS010000004.1, on the reverse strand, counting down.
CTGCCCACCGCTCCGGACAACGTGGTGGTGGCGTCGCCCCCCAACGTCGGCAAGACCTGCCCGGGCACCGTCATCGCCACGGCCGGCAGCGCCACCGTGACCTACGCCAGCGGCGCCCAGGTGCCCGTGGGCGGTTGCTCCATCAGTGTGGACGTGACCACCGGCAGCACCGCCGGCACCTACAACAACAACATTCCCGCCGGTGCCCTGCAGACCGACGTGGGCAACAACCAGCAGCCGGCCAACGCCGCCCTGAGCCTCAACACCCTGGGCTATATCGGCGGCAAGGTGTTCAAGGACAACAGCGTGGTGCCCAACGGCACCTTCCAGTCCGGCACCGACACCCCCATCGCCGGCACCACCGTCGAGCTGCACAGCGGCGGCTCCTGCGTCGGCCCCCTGGTGGCCACGGCCACCACCGACGTGCTGGGCAACTACCTGTTCGCCAGTCTGGCGGCGGGTACCTACTCGGTGTGCCAGCCGGTGCAGCCGGCCGGTACCACCAACGGCATCACCACTGCCGGCACCATCGTCGGCATCAATGGCAGCACCGGCACCGCCGGCAGCGCCACCAACCCGACGCCCACCACCAGCCAGATCACCGGCATCGTCCTCAATGGCAACGGCGGCAGCGGCGAGATCAGCGGCTCGGTGAACAACAACTTCGCCGAAGTGGTGCCTTCCAGCATCACCGGCCTGGTGTTCCTCGACCAGAACAACGACGGCCTGTTCAATGGCACCGACAGCGGCATCGCCGGCGTTCCCGTGGAACTGCTCGATGCCGGCGGCACCGTCGTTGCCACCACCGTGACCGCCGCCGACGGCAGCTACCGCTTCGACAACCTCCAGCCCGGCACCTACTCGGTGCGCGAGCCCAACCAGCCGGCCGGCACCTCCAACGGCATCACCACCGCCGGCGCCGTGCCCAACGGCGGTACGGCGGGGACCGCCACCACGCCGGCCGTGCTGCCGAGCCGGATCAGCAACATCGTCCTGCCGCCCAACACGGTGGCCGGCGGCAACAACTTCGCCGAGATCAGCAACGGCCGCACCCTGTCCGGTTCGATCTTCCTCGATTTCAACAACAACGGCCTGATCGACGGCAACGACCACGGCATCGGCGGCCAGACGGTGAACCTGACCGGCACCGACGTGAACGGCAACGCCGTCTCCCGCAGCGCCACCACGGCGCCGGACGGCAGCTACCGCTTCACCGGCCTGCCGGAAGGCACCTATACCGTGACCCAGCCGGTGCAGCCGCCGGGTACCACCAACGGCATCACCACCGCCGGCAGCACCGGCGGCACGGCCACCCCGGTAGCCACCCTGCCGAGCGCCATCGCCAACATCAACCTGACCGGCGCCAATACGGTGTCGGCCAACAACAACTTCGCCGAAGTGCCGGGAGCCGCCCCTGACCTGGCGATCGCCAAGACCCACGCCCCGGCCAGTTTCGGCGAAGGCTCCGGCACCGGCTACTTCACCATCACGCCGCGCAACATCGGCACGGTGGCCACCTCCGGCACCGTCACCATCACCGATACCCTGCCGGCCGGCATGACCGTCGGCGCGGTGGCCACGGGCACCGGCTGGTCCTGCCTCGGCAGCGTCGGCGCCAGCGTGGTCACCTGCACCAGCACCGTGCCCATCCCGGCCAACGGCACCGGCAACCCGATCACCCTGCACGTGGTGGTGGCCAACGGCCTGGCTGGCCAGATCCTGACCAACACCGCGGTGATCTCCGGCGGCGGCGAGCCTCCGGGCTTCGACGGCAACAACACCGCCACCGACCCGGTGCCGGTGGCCACCACTGCCCGGTTGAGCGGCACCATCTGGCTGGATCAGAACCACGACCGCATCCCCAGTGCCAGCGATCCGAAGATGGCCGGCTGGCGGGTCGAGGTGCTGCTCGGCGGCGTAGTGGTGGCGACCACCACCACCGGTCCCGACGGCAAGTACACCGTCGCTGGCCTGGCGCCGGGCAGCGGCTACGAAGTGCGCTTCCGCGATCCGCTCACCGGTACCGTGTATGGCCGCAGCGTCACCAACGAGCAGGGCATCGTGCCCGCCCCGGGCGTGCGCGACAGCACCCAGCCCAACGGCGGCACCAACAGCGGCAACCCGGCGGGCGCCACGGTGCAGAACGGCGTCCTCACCGGTATGACGCTGCTGGCCGGCGACAACATCGTCGAGCAGAGCTTGCCCCTGGACCCCAGCGGCGTCGTCTATGACGCCGTGACCCGCCAGCCGGTGGCCGGCGCCACCGTCACCATCAGCGGCCCGGCCGGGTTCAATCCCGCCATCCATCTGCTGAGCGGCAGCGCCAGCCAGGTCACCGGCGCCAATGGCTTCTACCAGTTCCTGCTGACGGCGGGCGCGCCGGCCGGCACCTACGTGCTCGGCGTCAGCGCGCCGGGCTACCTGCCGGCCCCGTCCACCCTCATTCCGGCCTGCGTGGGCACCCTGGCGGTGGGGCCGCTGCCCGATCCGGCCCTCATCCAGGCCAGCAACACGGCGCCTTCGGCGGCCATCCCCAACGCCAACCCGGCGGCTTGCGTCGGCACGGTGCTGGGCGGCGCCAACACCACCCAGTACTACTTCAGCTTCAACCTGAACGGGACGTCGGCCAACGTGCTGAACAACCACCTGCCCCTGGATCCGGTGCTGGGCGGCGCCATCGTGGTGAGCAAGACCACGCCCATGCTCAACGTGACCAAGGGCGACCTGGTGCCCTACACCATCACCGCCACCAACACTCTGGGGGCGACCCTGGCCAACATCGACGTGCAGGATCAGCTGCCCGCCGGCTTCAAGTACCGCAACGGCTCGGCCACCTACAACGGCCTGCCCCTGGAGCCGAGCATCTCCGGCCGCCTGGTGATCTGGCGCAACCAGAGCTTCGCCCCGGGCGAGAAGAAGACCTACAAGCTGATCCTGGTGATCGGTGCCGGCGTGGGCGAAGGCGAGTACGTGAACCAGGCCTGGGCCCTCAACAACCTGGTGCAGAGCCGCGTCTCCAACGTCGGCAGCGCCACCGTGAGGGTGGTGCCCGATCCGACGTTCGACTGCTCGGACATCATCGGGAAGGTGTTCGACGACAAGAACGCCAACGGCTACCAGGACCAGGGCGAGCCGGGGATTCCGAACGTGCGGGTGGTGACGGCGCGGGGCCTGCTGGTGACGACGGACGCGGAAGGTCGGTTCCACGTGGCCTGCGCGGCGATCCCGCAAGCCGACCGTGGCAGCAACTTCGTGATGAAGCTGGACGAACGGACGCTGCCGTCGGGATACCGGCTGACGACGGAGAACCCGCGGGACGTGCGGGTGACGCGCGGCAAGATGGTGAAGCTGAATTTCGGCGCGACGGTGCACAAGGTGGTGCGGCTGGAAGTCGACGGCCGGGCCTTCGTGGCCGGCGAGACGGCCCTAGCGCCCCAGTGGGAGAAGCGCCTGCCGGCCCTGCTGACCCAGCTGCGCGAACGCCCCAGCGTATTGCGCATCGCCTACCGGACCGCCGGCAACGACGGGTTGGCTAGCAAGCGCCTGTCCGCACTGAGCCGCCGTATCAAGGCCGGCTATGCCGAACTGACTGCCAAGGAAAAAGAGGAGGAACGAGCGACACCGCCGCTGGTGATCGAAACGGAGTCCTTCGACGGCGACGCGAAGGGAGAGCGCTAATGAAACGCCAGCACAAGAACGTGAAGACCGTGAACTCCCAGTTCAATCTGGCCCGCCTGGCGCCCAAGCGCTCCGTGGCCGCCACCCTGGCCGCCCTGGCGATGCTCAGCAGCGTCGCGCCGGGTTGGGCCGATGACGACGGCGACGAACGGCGTCAGGGCAAGCGCATCGACAACGGTCGTGTGGAAGTGCACCCGGTACCACCGCCCGGGGAAGTGCAACCGGAAGGTTTCGCCTACCCGCTGCCCTCCGGCGTGACCCTGGCGGAAGCCCGGGCCATGCGCGCGGCCGCCGCCGTCCTGCCGGCGCGGCGCGCCCAGCAACAGGAAACCCTCAGCGAAAGCGGCGTGGGCGCCCTGTTCGAATCGGGCAAAGCCGACCTGCTGCCTGCGGCGCGTGCCAGCCTCACAGCCCTGGCCAAGAGCTACACCGGCAAGCCCGGCCTGCGCCTGTCGGTGGTAGGCCACACCGACAACCAGCGCCTCTCGGCCAACGCCCGGCGGCTGTTCCGGGACAACCAGGGCCTCTCCGAAGCCCGGGCCCTGGCCGTGGCCGACTACCTGCGTCGCGAGCTGAACCTGCCGGCACAAGCGGTGGCCATGGGCGGCAAAGGCGAAACCT